>JANOWM010000111.1:0-3862 GCA_031417875.1 Candidatus Altimarinota bacterium | reverse complement strand
AATCTGTGTTTTTCATTTGATCATACCACCAATTTATAGATGTAAACCTAATTGCTGCAACATTGATTTCAAAAGTTGCATTTGGTGGTAGATTGTAGGTATTTTTCCTTGACAATTATATTATTTCCATATTATGGATATATATTCTTAATTTTAACCATATGTCAGCAGGACACGGACCCGAGAGTCATGGAAATTCAGCTTCATCCTCTACATGAATGCCAGGAGCTATGGAAATATGTGATGGATGCAGATGAGCTGCTGATATGTTCGCTGGTGCTGTCGAAGGCATTATAACTGGTCTTTTTTGAGGGTGAGAAAGTGGAGGATGAAGTCACGGACACTAATTTTTATATCCCATAAAATCTCCGAGAGTTTTCATAAACAGTTTTCTCTATTTCTTCCCGGGGTTCACTGCGGAGTTCACAAACTTTCTCGAGTACATATCTCGTATTGGCTGGTTCATTTACCGTTCCACGGACAGCTTGTGGTGATAAAAACGGGGCGTCAGTTTCAATAAGTATACGTTCAAGTGGAAGCTTCATCGCAGTTTCTTGTATTTTTGGAGCATTTTTATATGTGAGAATTCCTGAAAATGAAAAATATATCTCACCTGAAAACTCAAGGAGTTCTCGAGCAAAATCCCAATCTTCTGAAAAACAGTGCATAACACACTTGTCGATACCCTGTTCTTTCATGAATGTGAGTGTATCGTCTCTCGCATCACGGGTATGGATAACCAGCGGGAGATCATATTTACATGCGAGTTCCCACTGTACTATCCACCATGCTTTTTGATTTTCGATCTGCTTTTTTGCTTTTTCTGTGAGGTTTTCAAAATCCACCTTTTTCTTTCATTCATCGCTTCCATCGAGATAATGATAATCAAATCCCGTCTCCCCTATTGCCACGATGACATCTCTGTTCTCGATGATGAGCTTTTCAAAGAGTTCTGCTTGAGAATAGTCACGGACATCTTGTGCCGTCTCGGGATGATGACCAACGGTTGCATAAAAAATTCATGGAAATCTTCGTGCGAGTGCGATAGCTTTTTCCGAAGATTCGATATCACATCCGATCTGGACCGCATGCGTAATCCCGTGTATTTTCATATTTGCAACGATCTCGTCAATTCGTGGCTCGAGTGTCTCCCAGTAACAATGTGAGTGCGTATCAAATATCATATTTTATTCTATAGAATAGGACTTCCCTTCCGAATCAAAAAATGCAGGTTTCTCGCGAGAAAAATAAAAGCCCGAGATATTCATACCTTTTCTCAGTATATACGTTTCACCTGTGCTACGATCAAGATGAATCAGCATACTCGTTCCAGTAGAAAAATTTGAAAGTAACAATTTTTCGCTATCGCTCGCACTGATATATCCGATACGTTCATATGGTGATATATCGATAGCATAGGTAAATCTCATATTCTCTTTTTGAATTCTTTCATCTTCTCATGATGTGAGGGGTGAATTATCGCCCGAAAGAGGAGTGAAAACAAAATCCTTTTTCGGAAGATATGAAAATTCTTTTTTTTCTCATGAACGCAAACTGAGCTCTTCATGAGTTTCGATATATCCATCTTTCGTGATGGTTAGTTGGTATCTTGCAGGTACAATTGGGCCAATGAGACAACTACTCGTACATTCTTTTGAAAATGAAAGTGCCTTATCTGCGAGAGGGAGAAATGAATACCCGAAAGTTCATTTGAGTGATACACTATATTTATCTCATGGTCCATGCACAAGAAGATGACTTTCACGACTCACCATAAAATACCAATAGACGTACGAAGCAAGTCAGAGAAAGAAAAGAAGAAAAAAAAGAGTAATAAGGCGAGCTCGCATAGAAAAAACTTCTTGAAAAAACTAAAAATAAGTATATAGATAAGGACATAATCTGCAAGAAAATATATCTCATGAACCTTTCCCATTTGGTACATCTCTATAAGGAATCAAGTCATGGTATCCCTCCTATTATTATAGACCAGTCATGATGTGAGCTATTTCTTCAGTCTATTTGGAACGAAGATCATGAGTCACTCGAAGCATGGACAGAGAGCAAGCCAAATGAAATATCGCTCTACAAAATAGCAGAAGACAAAAAACTCTTTGATATCGAAACAGTAAAATGACTTCTTCGAGATATTTCTTTGATTCCTTATGGGAAGAAACATATATATCTTCTAGAAAATATCGACCACTGAACGCCAAAAGCGATGAATGCCCTTTTAAAGATTCTTGAGGATTGCCCAGAATATGCTTGTATTATACTCATAGTTGATGACCCATATGCACTCATATCAACGATACACTCTCGATGCATGAACTTCTTTTCTCTCTGAAATCTTGTAGGATTAAAAGAAGATACAAAAAAAATGCTCGATGAATATTGGCAATGAAATCCCTCTAGTTTCATCGGCTATCTTCACACATGAAAAATAGAAAAAGATGAAGCGATAAACCTCCTGAGATACAGTCTTTCCTATGCAAAACATGAAACACTCAAGGCTATAGAAAACGCTCTCATTCAGCTCCATATGTGACATGATGCCCCGAGAAACACGCTCGATACAGTCTTTCTTGTAAATAAAGACTAAAAGAATAATGAAGCTTGTATACCTCCTAAAGTATATCCGAATTCCTTTATTTGTAGCTTATACTCAGTCATAAACTTGTACAAAAAAATGTATCAAGAACATATGGATGAGAAAGTGCTAGTCAAAATATCTTGATTCTGTTGACTCCAGAAGGGTTTCTATATATTATGCATATATATATTTTATAGTGTCTTATGCAAAAAAAGTCCCTACCTACAAACAAAAATAGCTCATCTCTGGCAAAAAAAGAAATTTTCTTCTCTACCAGTGAACGTCCATGAACCCTCATCATCGTCGAATGATCTGATGGATCTGGAAAATCGACACAACTTCTGATCGCAAAAAATCTCCTCGAGTCAAATGGTTTTTTCTGTGTTCATAGTGTGTGGAACTCGTCTCTGAAAATCCATGAGATGCAAAAACAACTCAAGAAAAAAGATCCTCATATGCCCGCGGCAGTATTTGATACGGTCTATGCTGCAGACTTTATGGAACGGTACCTCACTGAGATGAGATGAGCTCTCAAAGCTGGAATGGTCGTTCTCTGTGACCGTTACATGTACACTGCCCTTGCTCGAGGATATGCCCGAGGACTCAAGATGGAACATTCAAAACCATTCTATGATCTTTTCTTCCCAGTGCCTGATATGGCATTCTATTTCCGAATTCCAGTAGAAACAGCTGCAGAAAGAGCTATAGGAAGAAATCCGCTTAAGCACTATGAAGCTGGAATGGATGTCCGGTATTCTGATAATATCATTGATAGTTTCAAAAAATTTCAAACAAAGGTCATCGAATGATATGATATGCTCGCCGAGCAAAATGGCATGTACGTCATCGACGGAACTGCTCCAGTATATAAAACAACTCCATTATTTATCAAGCAAATTGCCGACTATTTCGAAAGAAAATATGACGTAAAACTCATGTGAGTTCATAAATAATCCTTTCCCTCATTTTTAATTCCAATCGTTTATGCGTCCAAATATTAGTAATTGTCATGCCCTTCCTGGTACACTCGTTGTTTTTGAGTGAGCAGACGGATCATGAAAAACCACTCAAATCAAATCACTCGTGAAGCTTCTCAAGGCCGAATGACACGAAGTTACTGTGAGCTCATGGAAGTCTGCGCCTATTTTAGGAGATTTTCTCAAAATAAATGATGCACTTAAGAAATCCGATGAACGAATCCTTCCAGAAACATGACTTTTCCTTCAGTCCGCCGATCTTCTCTATCGCATAGAAAGAGAAATCATTCAA
>JANOWM010000110.1:0-10040 GCA_031417875.1 Candidatus Altimarinota bacterium | reverse complement strand
CGGAGTCTGTACTTCGAGAAATCCATTTTCCGTAAACCAGTCACGAGTAAATTTGTTCATCTGGGCACGAAAAGCGATCTTATCAAAAATGCTCTTGCGACGGAGATCGAGATAACGATATTTGAGCCTGATATCCTCAGATGCTCAGGTATATTCTGAAATTTCAAATGGTGGAACTTCTGATTTCGATATCACTTCAGCATGAGCAATAATGACTTCGATATCGCCGGTTGAGAGTTTATTATTGGTTTGGCCTTCTGGACGTGCACGGACAGTTCCTGTGAGCTTGACGACATACTCCGATCGAAAAGTATCTGCCACTTTCCAGGCATCCTGATTTTCAGTAGGATCATAGACGGTCTGGGTAATACCGTATCTATCACGAAGGTCGATAAATATGAGTCATCCATGGTCACGACGATTCGCGACCCATCATGCGAGGGTGACAGTCTGTCCAATATGTGATGCAGTGAGTTCTCAGGCAGTATGTGTTCGGTGCATAAATAGGTATAAAAATGTAAATAAAAAGCACACAAAATAAAATTTCATGTGCTTCGGTCCCGCGTACGCGGGAAGGTGCCACCGAGGCTCGTACTTGATTATAGATTTTTTGACGAAGTATTTCGACTCCGGAGGGTTCTACTCGGCACTATTCTAGAAGCTTTGGAAATTTGCCATTCAAGGCAAATTTCGTAATTTTCAGAAGTAAATTTTGAAAGGAAAGTTTCATTATTTTTTTATGCCCTTCTTCCCTCAGCTCGCGGGTGTTGGCCGCTCGATCGCTTTTTCTAAGAGAGAATATACTCGAAAAGAGAGAAAAATCAAGCTATTTAACCAGATTTGATACTGGCTCAGTAATTCAGATAGGATACCCTGAAGGGTTTTGTGTCTTAAATTTTAAGGTTGAAAGTGGAGCTCTCGTGTCTGAGAGGGTCCAGCGAGCCACTCATGATGGAGAAAGAGTATAAAATTCTTCTCCGATATAGAGTGCTCGACTGATGAAATCGTTTGAATAGTTCCAAATATTTTGTGCAAAATATGCATCCTTTGTTGATCCTGCATAGCAATATGGCGGAACGTAATTTGTCGATCATTCACAATATTCACCTCATCCGATGACCGCATGACAGCTTGGAGTTGTAGGCCGAGCATATTGGGCACAATCTTTTTTCCATGATTCTTCGAGATCAACCGGTTTTTTGATATGGGTAACACGGAATCTCTCAGTTATCCCACTTTGTTGGATAGAGATTCACACCACTCACTGATAGGTATCTGAAAGACGGTATATATCTTTTGGATCATTCGCACTCTTCGTAAATGTTCCTGGAAGGAGGAGAAGTCCTCGTTCCTTATAGTAAGTGAATAATCGTGGATTCCAGAGAACATCTGATGAAGATCCGACATCACCGAGAATGAGTGACTGTTCTTGTCGTGGATTTTTGACATCTGCGACATTATAAAGGTCAATTTTGATTCCCGTTGTCTGTGTGCCTCACCAACTATTCGTCTTGGTATCATATCCGATACCGATAAGTCGATTCGTATCATAGGGATGAAGATACGTGGAATATCCTGGCATCTTCAGTTCTCCGAGAATATTTGGCTTTTTCGGATTGGAAAGGTCGATCACAAAGAGTGGGTCGATTTGTTCAAATGTGACAAGATACAGCCTATCTCCTATAAAACGACTTGACTGGAAGTTTTCATCTGGAGCAATATTTCAAAGTGAGGAAAGTACCTTTCCTTGAGGATTCAGTATCGTGAGTTTCGTACTTCTGGTGTCTCATGAAACGGATGTGATAACTCGGAAGTTTTTATTACCGTCTTCATCCATACTATACTGAGTAAGTGGAGATCCATCCAGAAGTGAAGAGTACGCATATCTGGAAGTTGGTCCATCAAACAAAAATCTATGAACGAGTGTTGACGAAGATCCTCCATTCCAAATTGGCATGGTACAGCGGGCATTTGGTGGACATGATGACCCATTGGGAGTCCACATATTACTCGTCAGATAGACAGAGTTTTTTGAAAGGTGAATTTGTCATGAATCTCAGAGAAGGACTTGAGAATTTATCATACCCATACTGGTAGTAGTATCAAATCTAATAATAGAAGTCATGCTTGGTGATATATTGTACTGACTGAGTGTATCTGAAGATGGAAGGACGAATCACATCTGTGAACAATCAGTCACTTTTTTCGTTTCTGTTTTGGCTATTCATCTCTGAATACTCGTATCAGTAATACGAGGAATAAGTGTTCGTGGTGAAAAATCATATGCTGGTATTCATTTAGTTGTACCTATAGCATAAGGTCGGTAGATAGGTGGCATCCCATAATAAGTAGAAACAACTGCCGTGAGTATGCCATCATCAGTAAGTCGTGAATCTGAAAGAGATCCTTCTACTTGAACAATTCGTATCAAAGATGCTTTTTTTGGATCCTTAATATCATAGAGAGCTACGATACTCTTGCTGGTATTAGTATACCAGCCGTACCATTTCTGATCATAGTTTGAGTATTTTGTAGCTGTGAGTATCAGTTTTGTTTTTGAAAGGTACATCGCGACTCCTGAATAGTTTGAAGGGATACGGATAGTTTTTACACGTGCAAGGGTCTTCGCATCGAGGATGATAACTGCCTTTTCTCATGTTTCCTGGTACAGGTAGATATATTTTCCGTCTGTTTTCACGGTATCAGCCTCATCAATTCAAAAGACTTGTGAATTCGTCTCTGAATGAGGAGTACGTGAATCTGAGAGAGAGGATTTTGCCGAGTTTCCAGCCGATGAAGGTGAGACTGAACTCGGAGTAGCAACATTCGTTACTGCCATATCTTCTAAAGCAACCGGTCTTTCTAGATAGTTATTCTTCGTGGCATTTAAAAGGATCTTTTTCATCGTTGATTCAAATTCACTACAGCTTTGGAATGTCTGGTATGAATACTTGGGAGTTGTGACAAGCTCTCGATCAACGAGCTCGGTATTATCAGCTGCAAAAGACGAAAGTGTCGAAGAAAATCCAAGAAGAAGAGAAAGAAAAATACGCATATATAAAAATAAGGATATGCTCATGATATATTTCATCTCATCTAAGTCAATATCCACTCCGTGAAGATGGTGCGAAGAAAAAATATTACTCTGCAAATACCTGAACGAGATAGGTTTTTTTATTTCTCACGACGTAACCAATTCCTATCTTTTTATGTTTTTCATCGAGCATACTATGCCTGTGACTTCCAGACTCTTCGAGTCATTCTTCGAGAAAGATATGGTTCACATTTCAGCCTGCAACATTTTCAGAAATACTGTTTGGATGAGAGAGTCAACGTGAGATGGCAAATTCCAGGATGTCTTTACCATCCTTTGTCCAATGTCCAACATAATCATAAAAAGCCATATCTTTTGCCTTTTCTTGTGCGATCGTATCAAGAGTACTATCCTCCACGAGAGCTCCCCTCCCAAGGTTCTGACGAAGCGTATTTATACGTTCTCGCACATCCTTTCGGACAATGTTCTCGTCTTTTTCAAGGTTTCATTTTTTGGCAGGAGACAGTGATGGAAGAATTGGCCACACCGTTCATTGTGTCAAAGGAATATTAAAGTAGGCATACCCGGAATCAAGAACTGCCTCGAGCTTATAACTTCCTTCAGTACGTGCTCAAAAACTCACAGTAATAGCGCTTCATGGAATAAGAAATCCATCACTCCCTACCCAGACAGACTGAAACTGGTATTTTTTTACATCTCACTCAGGAGTGGTAACATAATACTCTTTTCGGATCTTCTCACCCAGCCCGACACGAAACTGAAAAACAAAAGATCATTTTCTTTTGCGAATTCTCACTTTTTCTTTTCCATATGTTTGGTGTTTTTCAGAAAGTATCACTGATCCTGACCACACTTCATTATATTCGACTGATTTATCAAGCGATGACGGGGTAGAAAGACGTGTCAGAAAAAGCGATGCTGAGGCTTTTCACTTTGAAAATTCAGAAAGCGATGGAAGAAGTGCTTGTCAAAAAGTTTTACTTTCTTTTTGACCTTGCTTGACGTGAAGACTTCACCAGGAATTATCTGGAAGTTTGATATAAGGTTCTTCGTCCTCTACGAATATTGGAAGTACTTTATTTTTTTCATATACCATAGAAGGATATGAGAAACTACTCTTATTTAAAATGGAAAGAAGTTCTGGTTTTGTCGTTTGGAAGCTATTTCCGCTCGAGAGAACAAAATAGTAAATTCACGCCTCTTCTGGGAGAGTAAAAGCAAAATGAAATTTTCCAGAAGTATCCACTGTTTTTAAAAAAGAAAATTCATTTCCTGATACTTGGTTTTTGAGATAGACCATCATGGTACCCTTCTTATCGGTAACTCGTCACTCTATGACAATTCCATCAGAGGTGAAATAACTGTTTGAAAGTGGTCGAGTAAGGATAATATTAAAAGGACTAAAGGTATCGGAGGAAAACGATTTTTTTCCAAAATGAAAACTGTTCTCCCCGATGAGGGTGGCATTTATATCAGTAAATCTCCCGACAGAAAGAGGTGAAAAAATTTGAAAGGCTGATTTTGAAAGGTCGATAACATCTGGAAAGCGATTACAATTTGGTCGATCGTTCAAATTTACGACCATTCATGTCATACCTTTTTGAATATAGGCGTAATTTCAAAGATTTTCGCCACAAATGGCTGCCGAATGAACCATCTGAGAAAAAGTCTCACCATTTGCTGTCTTTCTTCATTCAAAATCATCAGCATAGTATGTGGCCTCAAGTGCAAAAAGAGAGTACCCTCTGCCAAAGAGTATGAAAAACAGAAAAATTCGAAGAAAAGTAATTATAGCGAATTTTTGCATGAAGAAAAATATATTACTGAGGAGGTATTGATTCACTCGTTTCTGTTGTTTCATCTGCTTCATCTTCATCACTTTTTACAACCACGGCTGCGGAAGTGAAAGCGTCATGCTTGTCCTTGAGTTTTCCGAAAATAACTCCTTGTGTCGTACGTCCAGTGATACGAACACTCGCGAGTGGAACACGGATAGTCTGTCCTGACTTTGATATAAGGATAAGATTATTATTTACTTTTTCATCTTCTGTTAGGGTAAATGCTCCGATCATCTCCCCTGTTTTTTCCGTCGTAGCACCCACTTTGATACCTGATCATCCACGACCTTGTTCACGATAATCTTCAAGGGCACTGATTTTTCCGATACCATTCGCTGAAACTGTCAAAATATATTTTGCAGTCTTTCCTGCGACACATCATTCGATAAGAGCATCTCACTTGGCAACCTTCATTCCACGAACTCAGGCCGCTGCTCGCCCCATCACACGAACATCATTTTCATCAAACTGTATTGCTTTTCATCCACGTGAAACCAGAACAATATTATCAGCTCAGTCGGTAACTCTTACCCACCCGAGTGAATCTCCATCGTGAGGTTTCATGACGATCAGTCCACTTGCGCGAACATTCGCAATATCAGAAACATCGATCCTTTTGACGACTGCTGCTCGAGATATGAGGAAGAGGTGCTTTCCATCCGTATTCGTGAGATCGAGAACCGTCGCGATAGACTCATCTTTCGCGAGCGCGAGAAACTGAACCACTGGTTGACCCTTGGCAGTTCGTTGCATTTCAGGAATATCGTAGGCAGGAATACGAAACACTCGTCATGTATTCGTAAAGAACATGAGCGTATTATGATTTTTGGTCGAGAGGATCGTATCGATCTCATCTTCATCTTTGACTGCCATCGCAATTCCCTTTCCTCCA
Source organism: Candidatus Altimarinota bacterium (assembly GCA_031417875.1). Classification (GTDB taxonomy): domain Bacteria; phylum Patescibacteriota; class Gracilibacteria; order BD1-5; family UBA2023; genus JABFSX01. Next base: position 4,255 of record JANOWM010000110.1, on the reverse strand, counting down.
CGACGCTGTGTTCGGAAAGCTGAAGCCTTCACTCGTTTGACGTAACCATTCTTTGAAAGGGTCACAACGACATCTTCATTTGGGATAGTATCTGTTGGATTAAATTCACCGAGCGCTCCAGGGTGGACTTCGGTTCTACGAGGATTTGAGTACTTTTCTTTTATTTCAGAAAGCTCTTCTCCGATAATGCTAGCCACTCGTGCTGGAGTTTCGAGTATATTGCGAAGGTCCGCAATAAGAGCTATTTTTTCGATAAGCTCATCTTCTATCTTCTTACGCTCAAGGCCGGCAAGGCGTTGGAGCTGCATTTCAAGAATTGCCTGAGATTGTTTTTCCGAAAGAGAGAATCTTTCCATGAGGGCCGAGTGTGCATCTTCTCGAGTCTTTGATTCTTTGATAGTTTTGATAACAGCATCGATATTATCGAGTGCTATTTTTAGTCCTTCGAGAATATGAGCACGTGCTTCCGCTTGAGCAAGCTCAAACTGGGTACGTCTCGTGATAATTTCTCTTCTATGCTCGATGAATGCCTGGAGCATTTCACGAAGATTAAAAAGTCGTGGCTGCATTCCTCTATCAGTCAGGGCAATCATATTGTATGAAAAACTTGTCTGGAGTGGAGTCAGCTTGTAAAGTTGGTTCAAAATCTTTTTTGGAAAAGCGTCACGTTTGAGTTCCATAACGATGCGGACTCATTCTTTATTTGATTCATCTCGGATTTCTGATATTCCGACGATAATCTTATCGAGAACGAGATCTGCTATTTTTTCGACAAAGTCTTTTTTATTGAGCTGATATGGCACTTCTGTAATCACGATCATATCTCGACCACTTTTCCCTTCTTCGATATTTGCACGACCTCGCATGATAACAGATCCTCGTCCTCTCGTATACGCTTCGATGAGATCTTTTTTGTTATAGATAATACCTCCAGTTGGGAAGTCTGGTCCATGAACAAAATCCAAAAGCTCCTCGATAGTGACGTCATGTGGAGATGAATGAGTGAGGAGAAACTGGAGTGCATCGATCAATTCCCCGAGATTATGTGGAGGGATATTGGTCGCCATACCTACCGCAATTCACATCACTCCATTTAAAAGGAGGTTGGGAATACGAGTCGGAAGAACTGTTGGTTCTTGGGTCGATGCATCATAGTTGTCTCTCCAATCAATAGTTTCTTTTTCTATATCTGAGAGCATGAGCTCTCAAAGTTTTGCCATTTTCACTTCCGTATAACGCATAGCAGCCGCATTATCTCCATCCATCGAACCAAAGTTTCCTTGTCCGTCCACGAGTGGATAACGCAGGGAAAAATCTTGTGCCATACGTACCATCGCATCATAGACGGAAGTATCTCCATGTGGGTGGTACTTACCGAGAACATCTCAAACAACACGAGCTGATTTGCGATATTTTCCAGTGGCACGAACTCATCATTCGTACATAGCATAGAGAACACGTCGGTGAACCGGCTTGAGCCCATCACGAACATCCGGAAGCGCACGTGAAACAATGACTGACATCGCATAATCGAGATAGCATGTCTCCATCTCATCCACGATGTTACGACTACTGTCTCCAGTATAGGTAAATGCCTGGATTGGCTGAGTAGTAGGAGGAAGTGGGATATTTTCGTCTACAACAGGAACTTCGTTTTCTATTTCGTCTGACATAATTTTGAGCATTAAAAATCCCTCTGATTATATGAAAAGAGAGGGAAAAAGCAAACGGGTTTTCTCCTAAAAACCATCAGAAAAACCACTCGGAAGTTCATTTGTGGAAGAGGATGGAGAAAGTGGATCTTCACCAGTTCAAAAAATACGATTCATAAGAACTTTGATCATATCAAAAATGCTTCATGGAGAGAGATAATCATGATTTCCGAGCCCGAGCATTTCTGAAACTTTTGGAGCAACAAATATCGCAATGACGATAACGATAATTCCGATAACCGCATATCTGATACTATTAATCGCTGGTTTCACTTTTTCATCTTTTCCACCGGAAAGTATGAGCATAAGTCATCCCCAAATAATAAAAAGAATGGCACATAGTCAAGCAACGAGAACAATGAGTGAAACTCATACTCGGATGATATCACGTGCTGTGTAGCTCGCATTCGCATCGATGATAGATCAGGCTGCCTGGACTGCTGGTATAAAAGAGATATCCATAAAAAAAATTAAAATTCAGAAGAATAATTGGTTGGGAGTTCATTGCTATCTAGTAACGTATCTGGAGGTGTAATTTCTGTTCAAAATATCGCACCAAAGATTTCTTGAATCGTGGAAAAAACAGAGGCTGGTTTCGCAAACTCACCATACGGAAAACCCACAAGATTCATAATGACCGGAAAGACGTAAAGTATAGAAACGAGGAGGATGAGTCAGATAATGGCATGACGGATATGGTTGACAGCTGGTTTAATTTTTTCTTCATTTCATCCAGAGACAATCATGAGAAATCCTCACCAAATCACGTAAAGTGTAGAAATAAGTGCTGCGAAAATAACGACGATAGCAATAGCAATTCGTACGACGTCTTCGAGTGCGAGTGTCTGAAATAGATTCATACAGAAAGAAGAATATCCAAAAAATGGGAATTGTAAATACTTTTAAGTGAAAATTGCTTTTATGCAACTATTCTGGGTTCTCCATCTTCGACGATACGAAGTGTTACCCTCGTCCCGAGTTTTGAACCAAAAACACGTACAACCGTACGAAGCGACTCAACCGTTTTTCCTCCTCTTCAGATAATAGATCCCATATCTACCGGGTCCACTTTGAGAGAAAGGAGTATCCCAAGATCATCGTGCTTTTCATCTATTTCGATCGCTTCAACGTTCGTAAGGAGAGAAGAGACAATAAAGTGGAGAAATTCTTTTGGAGACATAAGTAAAAAGAGTTGAAAATAAAAAAACTTGCGAAAATCCCCTCGAATACTCGAGGGGAGATGATTATTTTTTAAGCTTAAGAATACGAGTCAGTGTGTCAGAGTATTGAGCTCCATTTTTTACATACTCAGAAGCAGCATCCATATCCATATCCAATATTTTGGTATGTGGATCATATGAACCAAGGATTTTGATAAATCCATGCTTTGCTGATTGACGGTGTTCAGTGAGAACAACGCGAAATTTTGCAATATGTTTACGGCCAACACGGGAGAGACGAATCTTCAACATAAGGGAAATTGTTAATTATAAGTGTGAATTTTGTGGTGCCCAGGACGGGAATTGAACCCGTACTCCTCTGAAGGAAGAGGATTTTAAGTCCTCCGTGTCTACCATTCCACCACCCGGGCAGGATAGAGGGGCTTTCTTCCTATTTTAAAGGATTCCTTTCTTTTTAAGAGTCTTAATAGCTTTTGCTGAGAGTCTCAAACGAAGGGTCATCCCAGTAATAGGATCTTTTATATTTCTCCAAAAGAGGTTAACATAAAATTTTCTCTTCGTACGACGAACTGAGTGGGAAACATTGTTTCCAACTGAGGTTCTTTTTCCAGTAAGCTGACAAACGCGAGACATAAAATGATAATTGTTAATGGCTAATTGTGAACTATGGAGAAAACTCTCCACAGTATCGTCTACTACATAACTTTAATTTCAACTCCGACACCTGAGGGAATAGAAAGTGACTGGAGAAGCTCCATAGTTTTTGGAGTGGGATCAAGCACATCGATAAGCCTCTTGTGACGTCGGATTTCAAATTGTTCTCGAGCATTTTTATTGACGAATGTTGAACGGTTGAGAGTAATTTTTTCGATCTTTGTCGGAAGTGGAATAGGTCCAACCACGATAGCACCACTATCTTTGACAGTTGTCAGGATTTTCATAACTGCATCATCGACGAGCTTGTGCTCAAATGCTTTCACAGAAATACGAATTTTACCGGTTGCTTTTTTAGTAGCCATAAAGAGAAAAGAAATGATGATGTAAGAGTCTGACCATTCCGCTAAGCGGAATGCAATGACGAATAAGGAACTTCTCCATCACGAATCCGAGACGGACTCATGATGAGAGAAACTACTTACACAAGAACTTTAGCAACGACACCTGATCCAACCGTGCGACCACCTTCACGAATAGCGAAGCGAAGACCTTGGTCCATAGCGATTGGAGCACCGAGAGTGATTGTCATCTTGATGTTATCACCAGGCATAACCATCTCGACTCCAGCAGGAAGCTCAATAGATCCAGTCACATCAGTCGTTCTGAAGTAAAACTGAGGTTTGTACCCTTGGAAGAATGGAGTAT
>JANOWM010000109.1:0-1784 GCA_031417875.1 Candidatus Altimarinota bacterium | reverse complement strand
TTTTTTGATCTCTTCTGAACTCAGTGGATCATAGGAATATGCGAGACTATCTTGGTATGGATAATTTGATATATCTTTCGGAAAGAATGTTCACCATTCTCAGGCGTCTATCATATTTTCTATAATTCTTGGTAGCATTGTTTCGTATTCCTCTTTCGTATATTGTCGGTTAAGGATCACGTATTTTGCGTTTTTGAGTCCAATACACCCAAAACAGTCATGACACCCATCGAGGTATGACGAGTACCACACATCATGACAATTACTACGAATTTCATAACAAAATCCCGATTGAGAAATATTTCCGCCATTGCTTATTTCTATGCAGTTTTTTGAACTATAGGATGAGACATCGATACAGTCAGTATTATTATGTTGGATAAAAGTGTAGCGACAATTTTCCGAATTAAATCCTATCATCGTTATCATATGACAGTTCTTACAATTTGTGAGATCTTGGCCAATAGAATCTTCGCAGTTTATATGACGTGAGCTTTTGAGGATATGGTGTTTTCGACTTTCCTCGTATTGTTTATAGAGTTCATTTTGTGAAAAAGTATGTAAAATCCTAGCTTTCTCTTCTCTATAAGCTGATTCAGTGTACTCGACGTTTCAAATGTAAAACTTCTTTCAAATCAGATTATGTGAAAAAAGGCACTCTTCACAATTTATGAGTCAAAAAGAGTATGCGCACGATCTCGTATACTCCGAGTGGTGTACATATTGACAATTAAAAAGATGATCACTGTTAGTACACTCATAACAGTTTTCACTGTAGTGAAGATTGTAGGAATCAACCACATATGAAGACCCAAGGGCATATGTGGAATACAGACATCCTTCGAGTTCTGCTCACACAAAACAGAGGTAACAATTCTTGCTATTATCAATCCAGCAATACTCACAGTTCTCACTATGAAGTGTGGTGGTATGAGGAACAGGAACCGAGAGACTGAGTTTCTGGTACTGACTGAAGAATCATTGCGTAAAGGAGTACTCACATCCATAACTTTTTGGATCCCAGCTATCACCCCACCATATTTTATCCTCATAAACTTTACGCGGTGATACGGGCGAAAATCTCGATACTATATCTTTCCCACTAAAGTCACATTTTCGGCTGTAGAGCTTGTCTTGATTGATAAATGAGAGCCTGATAGTTTCTCGACAGTAGGGGCAGAGTATCGGAGGTGGGATGAGATATTTCTTTTCTCCAAAACGTGGGCTTACGTTCGAGTAAAATTCCATATCCTTATCTGTGATCGGAAAATCGGCATCACACTGTCGACATGCGCGAGTCTCGATGAGATGTTCGGTAGGAGGGATGGGATACATGAGTAATTCTTAGAGTATCGGCGCTCCAAACGCTTCGAGTTTTGAGATCACTTCTTGCTTTTCTAGCACTGCCTTTTGTACTTCTTTGAGTGAACGTGAATATTTCAGACGAGAAATTTTATAGAGTTCTGCGATTTGTACTGGGTCTATCTTCACATCTTCCACATAGCGAGTACGCACTGAGAGTGGATCACGGACCTGTCATTTTACGAGCATCTTCGCGTAAGCTTCGCGGACTCCGAGATTGGCGAGATCATACGCCCCGACATACGGATCATAGTGACTGGCCATGACTCGAGCATCCTCGGCTGATATACGAAATGAGACGAGTGTTCCCACATTTCCAAATATAGCATGTCATATGGATTCAGGAATTTGACGAAGAAACTGATGAGCGATAACCAGTCCGAGTCCATATTTTCGAGCTTCTGAGAGGATTTCAGAAAATG
>JANOWM010000108.1:0-11536 GCA_031417875.1 Candidatus Altimarinota bacterium | reverse complement strand
GCATTGACTGCAAGAGATCGAGCATTTCAAACCCTGATTCAAAGATAAGCATCCCATCAGTCACTTGCCGCGTCAAAATCTGGTGAAATTCCGAGAATCTTGTCTCCTTCGTAGAGCGTTTGGGTAAGGGTTCTATCCAGATCGGCTAGATAGCTTGCAAAACTTCCGTTATATGCATCAAGCGTTCGGCGATTATTTTTTACGAGCGCATCGTAGGTGATATTGTTTTTTGAGAGAAGACTTTCGTATCATTGTTTCGCTCTTTCATATCAAATTCGAGCACTTTGGACTGCGATCTCCAGATTTGCAGCAGTGGTTTCCAGACTTGCCTTTTGGATATTGACGGAGTTTTCGGCCTGATCGAGCCTGAGATCCAGATTTGTGAGCGAGTCTTTTATGCTAATAATCGAAGTTCCAGCCTTCACTACTTGTCATTCTTTTATAAGAATTTTAGAGATCTCACCAGCAGATTGAGTAGTAAGTACGAGATTAGAGCTCGCAACTATCCGGGCGGATTTTTCTACCTTTGTAGCTCACGTCTCTGTTCCGAGAATGAGAGTTTCGACTATAAATGGAGCCTTTTCTTCGCGTTTTTCTGCTGAGACGGTCACAGGTGGTGAAACTTCCGGAGTTTCTCCACAACTTGCTAACAGAAGCAAGCAGAAGGCTAAAGATCCACTATGAAGATATAAGTTTTTCATAAAAAGAGTAAGGGATTAATTTTGGATATTACATTCCGCTTTGAGAAGAGAGATAAATTCTCACATATCCTCAGCTTTGATGAAACCGACAAATTTTCCATATTTTGTCATGGTCATGAGTGTATCTCCTTCGCCGATATCGAGCATATCACGAACATCTTTTGGGATGACTATCTGTCACTTTGTCCCGACAGTGACAGAGCCATGCATTTTTACTCCGATAGGAGTATCTTTTTTCTTAGAATTTCAAAACATACGAGCAATAGTTAGAAAAGTATGAATACTTAGTATTATATGAATTCTCATAATAATGCAAGATGAAACGAGTTGATTTTTTTAAATTATTTCTATAATGGGTGTGTATATTCTTTACACATATTTTTATGTTTTCTTATATCAAACGAATTTTCTTCTTTCTCGCAACCAACTTTGCTGTCATGATTCTCTTGAGTGTCGTTATGTCGATAGTAAATTCCTTTTATCCATGACTGCTCTCAGCATATGGATGAATGGGAAACCTTCTCATAGTTGCCATAATAATATGATTTGCAGGATCTTTTATTTCTCTCTTTATCTCGAAATGGAGTGCCAAAAGAATGTACAATATCACTCTTTTGGAAGATGGAAATATTTCGGATGCAAAACTTCAAGTCGTTTGGGATACAGTGAATCGGATTTCACAGGCAAATAATATAAAAATGCCGGAAGTGTGATATTTCGAGTCATCAGATCCAAATGCCTTTGCTACTGGAGCAACAAAAAATAGCTCTTTAGTTGCCGTATCGACCGGCCTTTTGGATGCTATGGAAAAAAGAGAAATCGAAGGAGTTGTCGGGCATGAAATGGCTCATATACTGAATGGAGATATGGTAACACTCACACTTATCCAATGAGTGATGAATACTTTTGTCTACTTTCTCTCGTCAGTGATCGCACGTATTGCAGTTAGCTTCTTCTCTCGTGACGAGAGCGAAGAAAGTGGAAATAGCATGATTTACCATGGAGTATCATTTCTCGCACAGATGGTATTTGGATTTCTCGCTATGTTTGTCGTCATGTGGTTTTCTCGCATGAGAGAGTATCGCGCAGATCTCGGATGAGCCACATTTACCAGTAAATCCTCGATGATTTCCGGACTTCAGAAACTCAAGAAAATCAGTGCCAAAATCGCACCTCAAAGTGAGACCAAGATGAACGCTTTTATGATTACAGAGCCAGATTCCTTTTTTTCCACTCATCCAGCACTCGATAATCGTATCCGAGCCCTCGAGGAGAATTATAAACTCGCTTAAATAAAAACTCCCAAATGGGAGTTTTTATTTTGTGAGGATTTCATATCATGTTTCTGTCACGAGTATCGTATGTTCCCACTGTGCGGAGAGTGATCCATCCTTCGTCTTTGCAGTCCAGTTATCTCCCATGATTTTGATAGCCCATTTTCCGATATTGATCATAGGCTCTATGGTAAAAACCATTCCCGTTTCCATTTTCGGACCGCTATTTTTTGGTGCACGATGATAGACATATGGTTCTTCATGAAACTTTACGCCTACTCCATGTCCAGTAAAATCTCGCACCACAGAAAATCCTTCTTTGCTCGCAAATGTATCTATTTCATATCAGATATTTCCATAAAAATTACCTGGACGAACTTCCGAAATTCCTATTTCGAGACATTTTTTGGTGATTTCGATGAGTTTTTCAGCCTTTTCAGATATTTTTCCTACCGTGTACATTCGTGATGCATCACCGAAATATCCATCGACGATGGTCGTGACATCGATATTGAGGATATCACCTTCACGGAGTATCTCATCTGAACGAGGAATTCCATGACAGACGACATCATTTACCGATATGCAGGTATAGCGTGGATAGCTCGCCTTTGTTTTTCCCCATTTATTCCCTCATTGGTAGTCGATACATGCAGATACTCCGCCATTTTTCAGGATAAAAGCATTCATGATATTATCGAGTTCGAGTGTAGATATTCATGCCTTTACGTATGTTCCGATCATATCGAGAACAGAACTTGTAAGCTTTGAAGCTTTTCTAATCCCAGCTATTTGTTCGGGAGTTTTTATGATAATTTTACCCATATTTTTGATAAATTGATTTGTAGTATAGGAAAAAATGAATATATTGCAAATATTGACAAATTAAAATAATTATATGAATTGAGTTATTGAATGACGACAGGCAACACTTAGTAATCATTTTTCAGAAACAAATATTGAGTGATTGCGAGATGCTATACGGACACATCTTGCACTGTTACTTTCAGGAGGATATCAATTCTTGCCTCAACATAAGGAAGAACTTAGCGTTTCAGGAGATGGTGTTTATTATTCTGACCTTGATTGACAAACTCTCAAAACCCCACAAATAGTAACTATACTTCTTGAAGTTGCAGAATTTCTTTATAGGAATGGCGATCTGATTTGAAATACATGACTTGTTGAACAACTAATAAATCTGCCAGATGAATATAAAAGAGAATTTACTCCAATAGATTTGAAAAATTCTGATATGTTTGGAAAAATGCCGTTAGATCTATCTGTTTTCTGTCTTTCAAAAGCATTTCTTCTTTTGCGAGCGAAACTAGAGTGATGAAGACAGACGTGACTATTTCACTGACTACTTCTAAAAACATGTCTTATGCTCCATAGACAACAAGTTTCGCCACAATTTGTACTTTGAGAAGAGTATGGGGCACTTGATTGGCTTCAATTCACAAGACGATACCTTGTACCTGATGGAAATAATGAAAAAGGAATTCATATAAATATTGATTGAATACAAAAATATCCAAAGCTTTGGGAAGAAATTGAAAAGTTGTATGCTCTTGGATTTATGGCATCAGTAGAGGTAGATCAAACATCCTTTACCCAATCACCTCCCTTGGCTTAGATCCATCTGCTGGTCCGACGATTCACATTCATTCCAGGATATCAACGACACGAGCGGCTCGACCGTACCCGAGCTTCATATGACGTTGGAGCATCGATGTGCTACATTTTCATGCAGAACGAACGAGTTCGATTGCTTCTTCTACTATTTTTGGATCTTCATCGCCATAACCATCATTACTAGCAGATCACTCATAGTTTCCTCGATCTCCGTCGACGATAGAACGATCATATATTTCTTCGAGCATTGCTGGATCTATCGTTCGCTTGATATGATTGACGACACTTTCGACTTCTTCTGTTTCTACCAGGACTCACTGAAGACGAGTGCTCGCCATCGCACCAGTTGGAAAGTAGAGAAGATCTCATCGCCCGAGAAGATCTTCAGCTCCGATTTGATCTAAGATGGTTCGAGAGTCGACATTTGATGCCACCGTAAATGCGACACGAGATGGGACATTCGCTTTGATAAGTCCAGTTATGACATCCACCGATGGACGCTGAGTCGCAAGTATCATATGAAGGCCGACAGCACGAGCCTTTTGGGCAATGCGAGTAATGGCAGATTCTACCTCTTTTTTATTTCCACTCATCATGAGGTCAGCGAGCTCATCGATGATGATAATAATCGTTGGCATGCGATCTTTTGGAGATACTTTCGCGTTGTATTCTTCGAGATTTCTGACGTTCAAAGGCTTGAGAGTGCTATAACGGCGTTCCATTTCAGCGACTCACCATTTGAGAGCATTGAGCGCCTTATCTGGAGAGTTTATTACTGGTGTGAGGAGATGAGGAATTCCATCATATATTCAGAGTTCGACTTGTTTTGGGTCTATCATAATCATTCGCATTTCACTCGGAGTATTTTTATAGAGAAGCGAGAGAATGAATCCATTCATTCCGACAGATTTTCCACTTCCAGTTTGTCACGCGATGAGAAGATGAGGCATTTTCGCAAGATCTCCGACAATAAAATCTCACTGGATATCTTTTCCGAGAGCGATGGCGAGTTTGGATTTATGGTGAGTAAAGACGTCATCCTCGAGAACTTCGCGGATTCCGACGATATCTCTTTTTTCATTTGGAACCTCGATTCATACGAGTCCGAGTCCAGGAATCGGTGCCTGTATGCGGATACTTTTTGCCTTGAGTGCGAGCGTGAGATCTTTTTTGAGTGCTTCGATTTTCGAGAGTCGTACTCATTCCATAGGACGCAGACGATACTGTATAACCGTTGGCCCGACACACTCTTCTTCCATCTCGACATCGATACCAAACTGGAGAAATGTCTTTTGTATGAGGAGAGATTTTTCTTCGATTTCTTCAGCTGAAACTGTATTTTTATGGATGATCTCATTTAAGAGTTTGACACTCGGGAAATCCCAGCTTCCAAAACTGAGAGATTTTGCTGGTCATTTTGACTCTATGAGTTTGCCATCTTTTGTCTCAAGAGGAACTTTTTTTGTAAGTCAGGAAAACGTATTTTCGATAAATGATTTTCATTTCGAGCTGAGTATTTTTTCTTCTGGTCTCTTTCATTTTTTTAGATTCGCTAGCTTTTCCTCAAGCTCCTGGGCTTTCCTTTTGTAAACATCATCGAGTTTTCATTTTTTAATAGGAATTTCGTCATCCTCATCTCAAAAAGCCGCTTCCTTTATACGAGAAATAGATGGAACTGACTCACGGACCTTGGAAAGAAGGTTCCGGTAAGAGATCCTGAGGGTGAGATAAATACTGCCAAAAAAGAGAAAAATAAGTGCAAGAAAAGCACTCGATGGTCACGCAAACTTCGTCAAAGGAGTGTAGATATCGAAGTATCCAATAGTTGTTTTTTGGTACCAACCGATGAGTGAAGTCGTCGCAAAATAAAAGAGAATAATTCACACACATCTCCAGACTGACCAAGTTGCTTTTTTTGTGAGAATCATCGACCCGAGTATGATGAGAATCGGAGAGAATATAAATCTATAGAACTCTCAAAAGCAAAGATATCATGCCTTTCAAAAATATTTTCCGATGATAGAAGCTTCTTCGGCAGAAAAAAACATGAGAATACCCAGGAGAATAAGAAGGGTTCCTGCTATGATATTTTCGAGTTCAAATGAGAAAAACGAGTGACTTCGAGATGATTTTTTACGAGACATAGTGAGATTATATAGAAAGTAGTGTTCTATGCAAAAGGAAAGAGTCTGCTTGAGAGAAAGTAAAGTTGACAAATATAATAAGTATGTAATATGTTTTCATTACTTGTATGCTTAATCCAAAAAATATATGGATATATACGAAAAACTCTATCAAGACACTCAATGGGTAAAGGATAATGGCCTAGAAGGTGTTGAATTAGCAAGCTTACCAGAAGCTATTTCATTTTTATGGGATTCTGAAAAGTCTCTCCATGTGTTCAATCTTATGATGTCTACTGTGTATAAAATGACAGATCAATTAGGCTGAAATATTCCCACTCATTTCAAAGAATCTAATGATGCCGCACAACAATTTTTTGTCTTATGAAATAATCCAGCCTACTTGAGATTACTTGGGGCTAATATTCAATCCTTAACTCCGCATATTGAGAACATCGGACTTTCAGAGACACTAAGAGTGCTAAAATTTACTCGAAGTTTTGTTGCATTTGTATTTGATGGACAAGTTACCTCGAAACAAGCTTATTGAATTCCAGATGATACAAGGATAGAGATACGTGAAGGGGGTACTAAAGATGGAACATTACTCGAAACTATCGATCGCAACTCTCTTGCGTACTATCTTACTCACTATTATCAGCCATGAAAACAGTCATTGGCTATACTCGAAGCATATCTCAAAAATAATACTGAGAATAAAAGAGAGTCGTAATATTTTCTTGCATTTTTCCATATTTTCGATACATTCTCCATGTCTTTGGAGAGGTCGCATAGTGGCCTAGTGCACACCCTTGGAAAGGGTGCATATCGCAAGATATCGGGAGTTCGAATCTCCCTCTCTCCGCCAGATTCCAATACTTTTTGTGACCAAAAAGTATGCAAAAAGTCCTTCTTTTCATTGGCTCACTTTGCATTCTCTCATTCGATTCGTTTTCTAAAATTGCAAGACTACGGAACTTTGCAATTTTCACGAAAACTTCATCGAAGAGAATCTAAAAGTTCACCAAAATAAAAGAAGCAAAAACCAAAAATTATAACAAATATCTTCTAATTTACTTTCTATGATGAATCTTCTCACGAAACTCGCACAAAAGCCTACCGATAAGATGATCCGACTTATCCGAATAGGATTTTCTCTCCTTCTTTTTCTTGTCATCTATTTTGGATGGAAAGTGACGGAAGTGAACTTTTCTCTTCCAGAAGAGATAAAGTATGGACTCTATAGTTTCCCTGCTATCGGACTCATACGATGAATCTTTGACCCTGGAATTGTGAGAAAAGGTATCTGGAAATGGATTATTGTTGGATGTGGAATTATTATGCTCTTAGGATCTCTCTTTTTTCTCGATGATATCGAGATATCAAATCAAGCAAATGTAACGACTCTTTCTACATCTTGAGAACTCAGTATTGAAGGAATAACTCAAACGAAAGAAGGACATCCATTTACACTTTCTACCGATAATTGGTTTTGATTTTTTAGTATTATTCTCATTATAGTAGGATTCTTTTTAAATAATAAAAACATTACTTCAAAGAATGAGAGATTTGGGGAAAAGATCAAAAAAATTCGAGTGTAGGTTTTTTAAAAGAAAAAAGTGCATTTCTTTGACAAACTGAAATAGACGTGCTAATATATTCATGTCTACTTCGTGAAACAATGAGTATACTTCATATACTCGAAAAATACATATAAATATTCTTTGCGTTCTTTTATGCAAATCGTTCACTCACATAAAGTGAGGAACAAATCACAAATACAAGAGCTGGTAATCTCTCAAAATAAACCAAAACGCAGTAGACCACAGATCATATCAATATGAAGATAAGATATGATAAAAATCCCTTTCTCGGCTTGCTAATTTATTATAAAGCCAACTATGAGAAAGGGATTTTATTTTTCTTATGCAGCCATCGCAAATGGGGATTCATTTGCGGGTGATCTCGTTGGGCGGATCCTTCGCACTTTAGAGGCGTCATTTCGTTCGATATGAAAAATGGAATATTGTCACCCAATTCATGCCTGAATGAACGGACCAACTGCCTGTCCGATATGTGAAGAAGCATTGACTCCAAGATTGCGAAATTTCATCGCATCTATGAGTTCTGATGCTGTGAGAAAATCTCGTGGTATCGCATCACTCATGGAATCTGCAATTTTATATACCTTACTTCAATCAGAAAGTGTTCCTACTCCAACGATAGTTGCGTAGTGTGGTGCATTTATTTTTCCTCCGATAGGAGTATAAATGATAGGTATAGGGATTTTTTTACTCATAAGGTCTTCTATCGTTGAAAGAAGGGCTTCTTTCGGAGGGTGAATGAGTTTCATATTGGTTCATTCGGGGGCATATTTGTTAAAAAGTGTTACGAAATCTTTTGGAGAGAGCGTTTTCTTAAAACCTACCCTTTCAAGTTCTCATATATTCATCCCAAATTCTTTACTCAATGCTTGCATATTGTATCCACCACAGTACCCAGTACGAACCTCTTGTTTCCCTAAAGTGTAGCCTTTCAATTCTTGTGTATAGAGAGGATTTCATAACGGTGGAACTTCTCATTTTTGTAACTTTTCGAGATTTTGTACCTTTTTACTCTCGTCTGCATGTGTAAAGTTTTGTCATGAAAGACTGTGAGCAAAGATACTTCCACTGAGTATGGAATCAACTTCCGCAGTCTTCCTCGCCATAGTAGATGCCACTTTCCCAAAACTTCGGAGGTTATTACGTAATTCTCTTCCTCGCTCTGCCGAGCCGTTAATTGTTCACTTTCTTCATTCTATGCCTATTCTTCGAGCTTCGATTACCATTACTTTTCGTGCATTTGTGATCGAGAGTTTTGCAATTCCTGATCATCCGGCGAGAAGTCATGCGATGATGGTAAGGCTTTTCGCAATATCTCACTGTTTCCCACTTTTCATAGTAGTGGCAATCCCTGATAGTGCTTCTATACCTTTCTCTCAGAGAAGATCGACGACTCAAAGTGACGGATTTTCTCGAACGAGCGCCTCGAGCTTCATGGTGCCTTCCGCCTGTTTTTCTATATTGCTACTGTTTGCATCGATACGATAAGAAAGATATCGTGGAAGGAGGATTATGCCTGATGGAACATTGGCCATCAGTTTCACAAGATCAATGGCAGATTCACCCACTTCTTTTGCGAGAAGAATAGTTAATTCTGCACCACCACGAGGACTGAAAGAAAAGGGCTTTTCCGATATTTCTTTCAAAAATTCACTCGAGAATCACCCAATGTTTTTCATGAATTCTTGTAACTGTTTTATTTCTGGTTTTTCGAAAACCATTGAACGCGCAAGATCCGATTTTGAAAGATATATATCAAGTGCGTCTTTTTTATTTTTTCCAGTTTCGTTTTTTCCGATGAGAGTTTTTGTAAGATCAACCTCAGCAGCTACACGCTTATCTAAATTTGAAAGTCAAGAATTATCATGTATATCACTTTGGATGCTTTCAAATTTTTCAAAAGAATTCAGCATAATAATCATTTTTACTGCTTCTCCTAGGGCTTTGGAGAATCTCTCAAATTCAAATTTATCAAGTCATACTTCAGTATTAGTATCAAAGGCTTTGCTACTATAGCGCATCATGCTTTTTTCGAGCGTATTGTTTGCGGCTTTTTCGAGAAATCAAAGTATTTGTGTTTTGAGCTTTTCATTCCCTTCTCTTCCGATTTTATCTCTTGGACTAAGATCTCAGAGATATTTATCAACCAAAGAAATATCTCTGAGTCTTCTTATCGCATCAGATTGACCTACGTGATTAAGTGTTCTATGCTCACTCTCCAAGTGTATATCTTCGAGTGGCATATTAGAGAAAATTAAGTGGCGGGAGTTCTTCTTTTCATTGATTTCTTATTTCTTCGTTACTTCGATATTCTTGTACAAGTCAGATGGTATAGTTTTTCCATTCTTGAGCAAAATCCGGATTCTCGAATGCTATTTTTACAGCCTTTTGATAATATCCTGTGCTTTCATTTCCGAGTGCCAAAATAGCCTCAATTGCTCATAATGAAAGACCGTCAGAAGTAGAAGAATTGAGTATTCATCTCGGGCCTTTTCCCAATGAAACAAAACTATTTTCAGAAGATGTATGAAAAGAAGGAGTATTCACTTCCCTATCCTAGCATAATAGAGAAATATTTGCAAAAATAGGCATGCTTTTAGGCGCCAAACTTAAAAAGCATAATATCTCCATCAGCGACGATATATTCCTTTCCTTCCATGCGTACTTTTCATTTTTCTCTCGCGCCACTCCATCATCCAAATTCTACCAAATCTTTCCAATTCACGGTTTCAGCTTTGATAAATTTTTTCTCGAAATCAGTATGTATGACTCCTGCTGCCTGCGGCGCCAACCATCATGCATGTATCGTCCAGGCACGAACTTCGATTTCTCATGCTGTAAAGTAGTACTGAAGACCCAGAAGATCATAACATGTTTTGATAATTGTATCCATAGGGTTTCCTTCGATTCCCATATCAGCGAGAAACATTTTTTTCTCTTCATCTGAAAACTCAATCATATCCATCTCAATCTTGGCACTCACAGGAAGTACCGGGATCTTTGTATCAGTAATGCCAGTAATATTTCGAAGATCAGATTCTGCAGTATTGACTTTGTCTTCCGTCAGATTTACTGCGTAAATAAATGGTTTATTCGTAAGAAGATGGAGATCTGAAATGGCAGTTTTCTCTTCATCACTCATCTCGAGTGTGGATGCTATTTTTCCTTCCTCGAGGTGAATTTTGAGTTTTGAGTAGATTTCCTCGCGAGATTTTGCTTCTTTTTCTCATGCGCGAACTTTTTTCATATTTTCTCAGATTCGTTTATCCAAGGTCTCCAGATCTGCGAAAATGAGTTCAAGATTGATGATTTCGATATCAGATTTCGGGTTCACTTCACCATTTACGTGGTGGACATTTGAGTCATCAAAAGCCCGAACGACCTGGAGGATAGCATCGACATTTCTGATATGTGAGAGAAATTTATTTCCGAGTCATTCCCCCTTGCTTGCTCATTCGACGAGTCCTGCGATATCGACAAATTCCACATTTGCGGGAACTATCTTTGCTCCATTTACGACTTTGCGTATTTGTTCGAGACGTTCATCATTTACATTCACGATACCAGTATTTGGTTCGATAGTACAAAATGGAAAGTTTGCAGCCTCTGCAGCGTATGACCGAGTGAGAGCATTGAAAAGTGTAGATTTACCAACATTGGGAAGACCGACGATTCCGACTTGCATAGGGAGAAAATTTAGAGATTAATGATTTGATCATTTTGATGAATTTGTGGGAATATATCTCAAGTAAGAATCATATATCATCCAAAAAAAGCTATCAAGATTCACACGATTCACAGTATATAAGTAACGTAGGTAAGCGTATGTATGTTCACAATTTTTAGTGATCGTATCCGATATATCGAGAGTACAAAAAAAGAAAAAAGAAGGAAACATACAAGCACGTACACCGAAAAAAATATCATATGCGTCATATGGAGGTGAGTATAGAGAATTTTGTATTTATCGCAAATCTGAATACTACTGAAAATATGTTAAAAGCTTTTCCCTGAACTTCTCGAGTGAAAAATCACTGGCACGAGAAATACATGCATCTTTCATAGACTCGAGTATTTCAGGAGTCAGAAGTGTGATAATCTGAGTGAGATTTTCGACGAGTCAGTCACTCGGTATGAGTATTCCTGTTTTTCCATCCACTATTGTCTCCTTGTATCCCCCTTCATCGACGGCGATCACT
>JANOWM010000107.1:0-8035 GCA_031417875.1 Candidatus Altimarinota bacterium | reverse complement strand
CCATGTTTTTTTCTGCATCTCGGAGATTTATTTCATCTCTTTCGATTCAAAAAAAATATCCTCACTCTTCCATGTTCTCGTAGAGCATGCGGGCATGTCCACCAAGACCAAGAGTAGCATCAATCACATGTTTTCTATTTTTTCCTTCGAGAAAAGCATGTTTTACTTCCTCAAAAAGTACTGGTATGTGCTCAAACATCGAAAAAAAGTAGAGATACGAAGAAAATGTATAGTTTTTTCATCCTAAGTCAATAGGAAAATAAAAAAGCATAATTGCACAAAAAATTCACATTTTTATCACATCTATGGAAGAAAATGTGAAAAAAATGAAAAAAACTCATATTTTCTTTTGGAAAAAACGGTATTTTTTTTATACTGGGCCCATGTCAAATTTTAAGATTAAAAAGCTTCCAAAAGAGGAAAATGCCTCAGAAAATCTTCACGAAAAAAATCAAAAAATCAAAAAGAACATGAGAATATTTGTCCTATGTCTTTTGGGGATATTTTTCTCGTTTTTTATTTTCAGTATAGTAGCAAAGTCAATAGGATGAATCCGTGTTTCATCATGAACAGGGACATTTATCCCTATTCATATTCCAAATCGCCCAGAGGTTACTCAGATGGAAGGCCAGACCAATATACTCATTGCCGGAATTGGTGGCGCTGGTCATGAATGATCTCTTTTGACTGATTCTCTTATGTTGGCTCAAATAGACAATACCACCAAACGCATTACCCTCCTTTCGATTCCGCGCGATCTTTTTGTTGCCTATCCAGGAGGTAAGAGTGGTGGCAGAATCAATACACTCTATGGAATGAACAACGATAAAACAAAATGAATCAATCTCCTTGCAGTAAAAATCTCGGAAATTACTGGACAGCCTATTCATCACTACATGGTAATAGATTTTACATGATTTAAATATATTGTCAATGCACTCAACGGTATTGATATCGATGTACCTCGAGATGTGGTAGATCGAGAATACCCGGATAATAACTGGTGATATACGACGTTTATCGTTAGGCGTGGTGTGCAGGTTTTTGATGGAGAGACAGCTCTGAGATATGCTCGCAGTCGTCACTCAACGAGTGATTTTGATAGATCAGAAAGGCAACAGCTTCTTATTAAGGCTATAAAAGATAAGGCCCTTTCACTTGATTTCCTCACAAGTCCAGGAAAAATCCAAAATGTCTTGACAGCTATACGAGCAAATATTGATACTGATCTCACACTCTCTCATATTATCGAATACGGCCTCCTTTTTCGTGAAATGGCTGATAATGCAGTCAATGTATATGGACTATGAAATAGTTGCTCTGGTCTTATCTGTAGCGCTGGATCATATCTTTATAACCCAGCTAGAGAATATTTTGATTGAGCATCCGTTCTTATCCCCGAAAATGCGAGCGCAAATAAACTTAGTCACTACATCGATACTGCCCGTTTTACTGAATTTATTTTTCGATTTCCATGGATTCGCGAAAAGAAAATTCCTCTCGTTATCATCTCAAGTAAATCTGACTGAGATTATGCGAGAACAATCGCTATCGCACTCAAAAAAATGTGACTCAATTTTGATAATGAGAACTTATTCGTGATATCCACAGGAAGCATAGAGACATCTCATATAAACATATATGAAAACAGTGAAATAAATCTCTGATGGAAGGAAGATGATCCTCTTATACAGGCATTTCATTTTCTCGAAGAGAAGATACCATTCATTTTTACAAATAAAAATGAATACGTCACTGACAAAGGTATAAAAATAGAAATTGTCCTCGGGAAAGACCATGCTTCTTATTTTACGTTTGCAAAACCCGCATACTTTCTCCCATATATATTATCCGCTTCCTGAGAAGCATTTTCAGGATGAAAAAGCACTTCATGAGAGATAAAAGTATGAATACCACCTCAAAATATCAAAAATGGAATATGAAAACCTATACAAAATGTTCCAAATGAATATAGTATCTCTCCGGGTGAATGGGAAAATTTTTAATACTACCATCCTTACGCTATGATAAAAAGACATCTTAAACGAACATTCTTCTCTCTAAAGGACAAATATCGCAGTATTCTCCTCAAAATATTCGGTATTTTTCTCATTACTTCTGTTGTTGGATTTTCACTCATATGGGCTATTTACCTTCGGTCTCTTCCTTCTATAGAAGCATTAGTTCGTGGTGAATACTTCAAGGAAAGCACCATTATATATGATAAAAATGGGGATGAGATCTACTCAATTTTTAAAGATGGGAAACGTACGTATATTCCCTACGATAAAATATCAGCATCCGTAAAAGATGCTATAATTAGTACTGAAGATGGAACTTTTTTCGAAAACCCATGAGTGGATTTACGTGGAATTGTGCGTGCTGGACTTAACTATATTTTCGGGGTAACCGATACAGTGAAGGGAACTTCTACTATTTCCCAACAGCTTGTACGTAATACTCTCCTCACAAATGAACGGTCTATAACCCGAAAGATTCAGGAAATATATCTTTCTTACAAACTCAATAATACATACACGAAAGAAGAAATCCTCGAAATGTATCTAAATGTCATTCCTTTCGGCTCAAACGCAAACGGAATTGAGCAAGCATCGCGAACGTTCTTCGGAAAAAGTGCCCTGGAAGTATGACCACTTTGAGCATCGATCCTTGCTGCCTTGCCAAAATGACCAACATACTATTCACCTTACGCCAGGCGTGATAGGCTGATGTGATTTGTCGATCTCTATCCTGAAAATGATCCAACTGATACTATTCGCCTCTCCACAGAAGAAGATAAAAATCAATACCGTCCCCTCTACGAAACTTTTAAAAATTATATCACATCACTTACCTTCGAATCTTACAATGAGTGAGTCAAAGTTTGCCACGTAAATACTTTATTTATAAAAGACGAGATTTTTTCGGTAAAAAATGATGGATGTATTGATCTTGCTTATGATGAAATTCTTGATTTTATAGGAAGCATTGCCGTGAAGGTAGAAAAGATTGATGGAAATATCTCTGAGCCATACATTCTCGAATATAGCATAGGACGCAAAGATTTTGTTGCCTCACAAATGCTTAAGGAATGAAAAATTGATGGAGCAACATTCGGCAAGATACTCTACGATGGACTTGATTTTACTTTTAAAAAATATAGCGAAAATATTAAGTATCCATACTTTGTCATGTATATAAAAGAATATCTCGAAGGCAAATATGCAAAAGATATCGATATTAGTAATGGTCTCAAAGTCTTCACGACTATTGATCCGGCACTTCAAGAAAAGGCTGAAGAACTCGTGAAAAAACAAGCAGAAACGAATAAAAAACTCTATGGAGCCTCAAGTGCAGCACTCATTAGTATGGATAATAAGGATGGAAAACTCTTGGCAATGGTCGGTGGTCCTGATTATTTTGATCTCGAAAATGGAGGAAATAACAACATGACCTTAGCCCTTCGTCAGCCAGGTTCATCATTTAAGCCCTTTATCTATACACTGGCTATATCAAACTATCCAATATGACCTGAGAGTCCGATTGCCGATGTCGAAACTACTTTTTGAAAATGGAAACCAGATAATTATGATCGAACGTTTAAAGGAATCTTGCCTCTCGAGAAAGCTCTCGGATACTCTCGAAATATCCCCGCAGCCAAAATGTTTTATCTAGCAGGCTGAGAGAAAAATATCGTAAAGATCGGAAAGGAACTTGGCCTTTCGACTCTCAGAGATAATGCTGGATACTGAGCACCAATGGCTATATGAACGGCCGAAGTCCGTCCTATCGACCTCATGCAAGCCTATAGTGTCCTCGCAAACAATGGAGTCAAACACGATGTGTACGCTATCGAAAAAATAGAAGATGCCAATGGAAATACGATAGAAGAACATTCAAAAAGTATAGAGTGAAAGGAAGTTATATCTCCTGCAGCGAGTTATATCGTAACAAAAATTCTCTCAAATAATAACTCCCGACCTGAATCATCTTTTTGGAGGAATGCCCTCACTATCAACGGCCGAACAGTCGCAGCTAAAACTGGAACATCAAACAAAGATGTTAGTAACTGAAAATGAAAAGGCAAATCCATACTCCCTCGAGATCTTTGGACGGCATGATACAGTCCCCAAATTACGACGGTCGTTTGGGCAGGAAACGTAAATGGAAAAGAGACAAAATGAAACTGTGATGGACTCAATTGTGCTGCATCAATATGGAAAGGATACATGGATTTTGCCCTTAAAAATCTTCCAAAAGAAGAATTTCCTAAACCAAAAAACCTCTACACTTATAATATCGTCAAATCAAGTGGTCGTCTCGCAACATGAGAAACTCCTCCAGATCAGATCACCAGTACTATCATGGCCGTAAAGCTCGATTCATATGATACAGGAATAAAGGAGATTCAGATCGATATTCTTTGTAATGGTCCAGTATCAGAGACAACTCCGGCTGAAGATATACGAACGAGCTATGCACCAGCAACTGCACCAATAATTGATTCGTATGATCCAGAATGGACAAAAGGTTTTTATGAAGCAACGAGGATGCTCCTCGGAGATGATACGAATGGAACCGGAAGTATTACCAAATTTTCTGACGCTCCTTGTATTCGTCCTGAAGGAACTGGAAATATAACCATCAATATGACTCTCGATGAAGTTATTGGCCAAAAATGAAAAATGATAGTGAGCTGGATCGGGGACAGGAAAATACGAACCCTCCGTATCCTTCAAAATAAAGAAATCATACAAAATATTTCCTATGGAACCGGCGGAACGACTGATGGAAATATCAGCCTAAGCACCGGACTTTTGAGACAGGGCGATATTCTCTCCATTGAACTCATCGATGAGTTTTGATTTCTCTATAGTGACAAGAAGTCCATAGGATCAACCAATGAAGAAGGATCATCTGGAACACTTGATGTTCCGATAGTAGACACCCCTCCAAAAATCACTCTTATCAATCCAAAATGAAAAGATCTTGCCGTTTATGAATGAGACGTCTTTAATCTTCGCTTTCGATCTCTAGTTTCTACGAGTGCTCGAGAAATTAGTGTCAAAATGGATGGTGTACTCATCCAGTGAGCTCTCACTGGAGAGATATTTGCAATTCCTATTGGAACAAAATGATTTACTCCTGGTTCTCATATCATCAGTATTTCCGTCATAGATGGGAAATTCAGATCCGATGAAGCCAGTTTTACACTTACTATTTTACCACGATAATCCTATGGAGATACGCGACCTCACCATCACCTATGAAGAACGCAGTATTTTAAGACATGTAAATATCTCTATAGAAAAATGAGAATTTATCTTTCTCATTGGGGCTTCTGGAAGTGGAAAAACTTCTTTTTTGAGCGCACTTCTTGGTATCATAAAACCAAAATCATGAACGATAACTGATAATCTCGGACGTAACATTTCCCTCCTTTCTCCACACAATCTCCTCATGTATCGTCGGAGTATATGAGTTATCTTCCAAGACTTTAAGCTTCTTCCACGAAAAACTGTTCGAGAAAATGTTGCCTTTGCAATGGAAGTATGCGGATATAGCGAACGTGAGATGCAACGACGTATTCCAGAGGTACTCTCCCAGGTATGACTTCTCGAGAAAAAAGAAAAATTTATCGAGACACTCTCAGGTGGAGAGGTACAACGAGTCTGTATTGCTCGGGCGCTGATTCATAATCCTGATACCATCATCGGTGACGAACCGACAGGAAATCTCGATAAAAAAAATGCTTTAGAAATACTTCACCTTCTTCGCGAACTTCATAAAAAATGAAAAACTATCATTATAGCTACTCATGATGATACTATCGTCAATAACGAAAAAAAACGTGTTATTGCTTTCGGATGATGAAAGATTATTTCAGATATGAATCCTGGTACCTACTCACTCTAAACTATGCTCGAAAACGAAAGTCTCTCACGAAAATTCGTGAAAAAATGATTTTGGCTCTACGCTTTTACATTTTTCATCTGACCACTTGGATACGTCGTCAAGATGATTCTTTCAGGAGATCTCTCAGTCAGTGAAGTGGGACTTATATATTGAGTTATTAGCCTTGCCACTCTTGTAGGAACTTATAATGACCTCGGTTTTACAGAAAGTTTAAATTATTTTCTTCCGAAATATATTCTCGAAAAAGAATACGGGAAATGAAAATATATCATCGCACTGGCTCTCTTTGCTCAGTGAGTTACGAGTCTCTTCATCGCTTCACTTCTCTGGATATGGTGACCCTGGATTGCTATTGCTCACTTTAAAAGTGAACTTGCTGCGAGTCTTCTTTTCATCACCTGATTTTTCTTTATCGGTATAAATATCCTTCAGCTGACAACTGCGATATTTTCCGTCGTGCAAGACACGAAGCTTCAGAAATGAATGGAACTCATACGTATTGGTCTCGTGGCTCTCGGGTCACTCATACTGTTACTCTCAGAACAAGGAACAATGACGAATTATATGTGGATATGGCTCTTTGGTGTGATTATCACTGCCATCATCTCAAGCTATCTTTGCTACACAAAATATTATCTTCCATACTTCAAAAATGTTCAGGCATATTTACCAAAAGTTGAAAAAAAACATTTTATACGGTATGCACTTGCCACTCTTTTCACCACCAATATAGCAATCATGATTTCTCAGGTTGATATGCAATTACTATTTTACTTTCTCCCTGGAAATATTGCATCTGAACAAGCAGGCTACTATGGAAACTATCTCTCTCTCATGAGTATTCCTTTTATTTTCATTTCCCCGATTGTACATTTTCTTTTCCCGGTAGTATCAGAACTCTCTTCACGAAATGATAAGGAAAAAATACAAACAATTCATGCACGATTTACTCTTTATTTCTCGATTATCGCACTTTGGACCTCTGTATTCTTTTTTGAATTTTGAGAAAAACTCAGTGTCCTTCTTTTTACTGAAAAGTTTGCCATTTCTGGAACTATTCTCAAATATTCTGCCTTTTTTCTTATTTTTAACTTTCTTTCACAAATAAATTTCCAGATCCTGTCTGGAACAGGAAAAGTATGAATACGTGCTAAAATTTTTCTCGTTATTCTTCCGATAAATATCATTTTAAATATCCTATTTATTCGATGGTTTAGTGTTCTTCCTGGCCAGCTTGCTGTCTATGGATCAGCACTCGCTGTATGACTCTCTTGGATTCCTCTTTGGTATATGACTCATCATGCTACCCGAGAATATCATAGCAAATGGTCACTTCGTGATATTTTTAGAAATATTCTTCTCATAGCATTGACATTTTGTCTCTTCTATTTTTCAGAACCACTATGGAAAAATCTGAATAATTTTATTGTACTTTCGATTGCGATTTTATGAAATATGATTATATTCCTTCTCGGTAATAGAGCGATGATAGCGGAAGTATTTTCTACTATTAAAAATAATCGTCACTCTTAAATTTGTCTTTCTTACTCTTTTTTTATGATACAGCTTATCCTCGCAGGACTTGGATTCTCGATTTGGACTATTTATGTCATCATTACCTACTATTCTCGGAACTATAGTAGTATAGATCATCTAGAAACTGCGACTGGTTACGAATGATACCTATTCGCCATTATTATTCTCTACGGCCTCTACAAGGTTTATACTCTCTTTTTTTCATGAAAAAGAATCGTAAAGTATAATTTTTTAAATATTTCACTCTTCGCTATTCTCCATCTCCTCGTAGTGTGCATTGCCTATACGAGTCTCCAACAGGGTCAACTCTCAAGTTTTTTTGCATGAATACCTCCGTCGAGTATGGTGCTCTTCTCGCACAGCATAGGACTTCTTATCTACCCTGTTATTCTCGTTATTATCCTGAGAGCACTGGGATCTACTATTTTATGACTGACTATCGAAAATTGGACAAGTGAAAAACTTCGCTTCCGTTTTCCGATAGAGCTCACAACTGGTTTTTTTACCTAAAATGATTATTGCCGGTGCTTCTGCTTATTCTCGTGATATGGATTTTAAACGTTTCCGTGAAATCGCCGATAGT
>JANOWM010000106.1:0-4953 GCA_031417875.1 Candidatus Altimarinota bacterium | reverse complement strand
GTGATGTGGGTATTCTCTGAGCTCTGGAAGAAAGGACTCATCTACGAGGGGAAGCGCGTATCGCTCTACTCATGGAAGCTCGGGACTCCGATATCGAACTTCGAAGTCGCGATGGATGATACCTATCAGGAGGTGAATGATCCTGCGATCACGGTGAAGTTCGAACTCGAAAAAAATGATAAATTTCCTGCGGGGACAAAAGTGCTCGCATGGACGACGACTCCATGGACTATCCCTGCGAATATGGCACTCGCGGTGAGAAATGATATCGACTATGTACACCTCGCCCTCAATCCCTCTCCTAAAGGAGAGGGAAGTGGTAGCGATTCCTCTTCTCTGAAGGAGAAGGGACTAGGGGATGAGGTGGAATCTTTCATCGTCGCAAAAAATCGTGCTGAAAGTGTATTCAAGTGAAAAGGCGAATATACAATTATTCGAGAATTCAAATGATCTGAACTCATCGGACTCGGCTATGTTCCTCCATTTCCAGAGTATTATTATCAACAGCATGGAGACAAGAATCACAAGATCTATCACGCAGACTTCATCACGGATACAGACGGTACAGGTATCGGGCACGAGGCTCCAGAGTTCGGTGAGGTCGACTTTCAGCTCGCGAAAAAAGAAGGAATCCACATCTCGCATGCGATGGATGATGCTGGTAGGTATTCGGCTGAGATTTTTGATTTTGAATGAACACATTATTTGGATTTAGAAAATCCTGAGAAGTGAGCAAATAAGATCAATATCGAGCGCATGAAGGCGAATAATACCCTCTTCAAACTGGAGGGAATCACGCATCGTGTTCCTTTTTGTCCACGGTCAAATACGCCTCTGATGCAAAAAGCTCAGAAGTCATGGTTCATCGATATCCAAAGTCAGAAGGACAAACTCACCCGAGCCAATGAACAGATTAACTGGTTCCCAGAATACCTGAAGGAATGACGATTCAAGAAGGGTATCGAGACCGCTCCAGACTGGTGTATCTCACGTACTCGCTACTGGGGTGCGCCGATGCCAGTGTGGATAGGGGAGGATGGGGAGCGGATGGTCGTATCTTCAAGAGAAGAGATATATGAAGCAAACAAGGAGTATGGGCAGCTCGAAGCACGAGAAGTAGACGGCAAAACTGTGTACTATTTCAAGTGAGGAGAATATGATGGAGTCGAGTTCAATCTCCACAAGCCATATATCGACTCAATTCTCCTACAGAATCCGAAGTCTATAAAATCGAAAAAGGTACTCGGAGTTCATGGTTTTCGACGGACTGATAGTGTGGTAGATTTTTTTGCGCAAACAACGAAAAATCTCCAAGAGAAGTGAATTGAAATTACTTGTCCACTTTTTGAAGAAGGGGAAAATGTAAATTATGAGAAATGGAAAAAGATTTTTCTTGAGAACATTGACTGAGTCGATATTATTTTTGCTCACTCACTCGGGTGCAGGTTCTCTCTCGATATGATTATTAAGAATAAGATTCCTCTCAAGAGACTTATCTTGGTTGCTCCTCCCGAAGGGAAGCATGAGAGACTGCAAGAGTTCTTTTTATGTCTGAATGAGGATATAAGTCAAATCAAGAACTATGTTGATGAAGTTGTTATCTTATACTCCACAGATGATACAGAGGGGCGAGTTGAGGCGTCAAAAAACATGATTGAGAAAACGGGATGATTTGCAATACAGCTGAATGGTTATGGACACTTTAATGTCGCTAAATCAAAGCTCATCGAGTGACTCGTCCAATACGGGTCTCCTCTCACACGCATTCCAGAAGTTCTCGACGTCTGGATGGACTCAGGCTCTATGCCATATGCACAAATGCATTATCCATTTGAAAACAAATGAGCAATGGAAGCGAGCTTCCCAGCGGACTTTATCGCGGAGTATGTCGGACAACTGCGGGCATGGTTTTATGTTATGCATGTGCTCGGAGTCCTCGTCAATCCAAATGACAAAAAAGAACCGACTCCCAGCTTCACCAATGTGATAACAACATGAGTGATAAATGGAAATGATGGACGTAAAATGAGTAAATCATTTTGAAATTATCCTGATCCACGTCTCACTATCGAGAAGTATGGTGCAGATCCAATCAGGTTTTATATGCTCAACTCCCCACTTCTCTCATGAGGAGATATGGACTTCAAGGAAGAACAGATCATCGAAACGGTAAAGTGAGTTATGCTCCCACTCTGGAATACCTATAGTTTCTTCACGACCTATGCCAATATCGATACGTGGGAACCTAACAAGACAGAAATATCATATGTCCGTCATGGCGAGACGGATAATAATGCGAGCGGTCGTATGAACGGATGAGATGTAGATACTCCACTCAATGAAACAGGAAAAAATCAGGCAAAAGAAGCTGGAAAGAAGGCAAAATCACAAAATGTAGGATATGATATCATCATATCTTCCCCTCTTTCGCGAGCAAAAGATACAGCAAGGCTCATTGCAGAGGAGATCGGATATACAGGCGAGATTATTATCGAAAAGGATTTTATAGAACAAAGCGGCGGTAAATTCTCAGGAATGCTCATCGCTGATATTATGAAAGAATACGATTGCAAAGATGTGGCCGATGCTCGTCGTATCTATCGAGATCAAAATGGGGTCGAGAATGTAGAACAATTTGAGGCCAGAGTGCTACGAGGGTTTAAAAAAATACAAGAAAAATATGCTGGAAAAAAAGTACTTATTGCTGCACATGCATGAGTATATCGACCTCTTGAAAGACTCTTTTTTGATAAGACTATCGAAGAAGAATACTTCAATAATATTGCGAGTATTCCTCATGCCGAGATCATAAGACTCCCATGAACACCTCTCAAAAATCCACTCGATCAATGGATTCTCTCGAAGCTTCAGGTGCTTCTTGGTCAAGTCCATGATGCGATGGATGGATACGACCTATCGCGTGCATGTCGCTCCATCGTCGATTATATGGATGAACTCACGAACTGGTATGTCAGACTTTCTCGTCGGCGTTTTTGGGAATCTGGAATGACCACTGATAAAGAGTCTGCATACTATACCCTCCATACTGTCCTCGTGGAAGTATCCAAGCTCCTCGCTCCATTTATGCCATTTCTCTCAGAGAGCATATTCCAAGGTCTCACAAAAAAAGAATCTGTCCATCTCCAGTACGTGACATTCCCAAATCGTCATCTCATATCAAATGAACTCAATCGTGATATGGAGATCTGTGAACGAATCGTCTCACTCGGACTAGCTCTTCGTTCGAGTAAAAATATCCGAGTTCGTCAACCACTGAATTCTGTTACAATAACGAAAGAGCTCTCAGAATATTATCAAGCAATTATCCGTGACGAACTCAATGTCAAAGAAGTAAAATTTGAAAATCCTGAAAAACTCGCCAAAAAAATCTGCAAACCTGATGCACGAAAGATTGGTCCACGATTTGGAAAGGATGTACAATTTATCATACAACAGTCAAAAGCAGGGAGCTTCACAGAAGGAGAGAACTGAAGAATTGTCATTTCTGCGAATGCAGGAGTCCAGATCCCGTCATCCTGAGGTACGAAGGATCCAGGTGCCTGAAACATAGATTTTTCGCAAGCTCAAAATGACGAACCTAATAACTCATTATTCATACTAGAGTCTTGAGAATACTCCATGGAGTATATACCACTCGAGTGAGTCTGAGATGTTATCTGATGATATGGAATGGTAGTTGCCATGAATACAGATATCACCGAAGAACTAAAAATCGAATGATATGCCCGTGATATTATCCGAACCATTCAGGATATGCGAAAAGAAGCGGGCTATGAAGTGTCAGATAGAATTAGTATCACACTGGGATGAAACGTAAGTACTGTTATAAAATCAAAATTCTCTCGCATGCTAGAATCAGAAACACTTGCGAGTCTTACAGAGAATATAGTCGCTCCTGATCTGACTCGTGAAGAGTCCCTTGATGAAGAAAGTAACATTCAGATAGCTATAAAAAGGTAGCATGCTTCAAAAAAATAGCCCTTCATACGAGGGATTATTTTGCTTTTTTAGAAGATATTGGTATACTACTTTATATTATAAACTCTTTATATGCGAGATAGGATGCCCCTTCTTTTCATCGGTCATGGAAGTCCCATGAATGCAATAGAAGAAAATATCTATACAGAGTCATGGAAAAAGCTCGGGAAATCTTTGGAGAAACCTCGTGCAATCCTCATATTTTCTGCCCACTGGATCACCGAATGAGAAACTCGTATATCGACATGAGATAATCCCAACATGATCTACGATATGTATGGTTTCCCCGAGGAGCTCTATAACGTCGAGTATAACGCGCTAGGAAGTTCTCTCATTGCAGAAGAAATCATCCGAGAAATAGAAATGGAATATCCTATTCAGAGAGACCACAAAAGAGGATTCGATCATGGTGTCTGGTCAATACTTATTAATCTCTTCCCAAAGGCCGATATTCCAGTCATTTGCATGAGTCTGGATTATCAGAAATCACCAGAATGGCACTATGAATTCGGGAAAAAACTAAAGAATCTTCGACAGAAGGGAATACTTATTATCTGAAGTGGGAATATCGTCCATAACCTCGGAAGGCTTGATTGGAAGGGAAGTACTACGTACGAATGGGCAAAGGAATTTGATGACCGAATCGCGAAAGATCTGGAAAACACGAATAATGAAGACCTTATTCATTTCGAGGATTGGTGAGATATCGCGAAACTCGCACACCCAACATATGATCATCTTCTTCCTCTCTTTCCAGTGCTTGGAGCAAGTGATGAATCGGATGATATAGGGTTTATAACTCCAGATATTGTCATGGGATCTATATCGATGAGAAGTATGGTGTGGAATGGGAATGAGGAAAAATAGAAAAGAAAGAAAGTTCATATATCACTGAGATGCCTTCAGCATGACGGGGGGCTGGATTGTTTCGTCATTGCAAGGTACGAAGCAATC
>JANOWM010000105.1:0-7466 GCA_031417875.1 Candidatus Altimarinota bacterium | reverse complement strand
TCTTCATCTTTTATTTCTTTGTCCTTTTTTGTTTCTTGAATCATATAAAAAAATTAGAGGAATGCTATATTATTCGAATATAGCATTTTGTAAAATATTTCTTTTGATAGAACATTATTTTCCGTTTCTTCACTTGGCTTTATAAGCTCGAGATCATCATTTTCCGTATTTACTCGGTCATTGTTGCCCGTAGGAAGAAAATATCTTTGTTTGAGAAAGCTCTTTTTCCAGGATATCTTCTTCGTCGATGAGGTGTGGTGGGAGATTTGGCATAAGAGTGATGGTTATGATTTATTTATAAGGTTGACGACGAGTTTTATCATCATATCTTTTTCTTTTGGATTCGATTGAGCTATGAGGAGGGCGAGTGATACGAGTCCACTTTCATTGATCTTTACTTCACCATTTTTCTTGAAACGGTGACGATTTTTCTCGAGAAACCATACGAAGAGAAATGCTCCTATCCTCTTATTTCCATCACTAAAAGGGTGATCTTTGATGATGAAATAAAGAAGATGTGCTGCCTGTTCTTCGATCGTCGGGTAGAGGTAGCTACTATCAAAAGTCGCAATGATAGAAGAGAGAATTCCGATGAAACTCTCATCTTTTTCATTTCCAAAGAGGCTTGTCGCTTCTCACTTTTCTATGAGCTTTTTTCGAAGCTCATCTATCACTGTATGTGCCTCATCGTATTCTACGATATACGTAATATTCGTATCTCCATGAGTTTCTAGGCTTCCTGCATCATACTGATTGAGGAGTATAAAACTCTCAGTATAATTTGAGATTATTTCGAGAAATCCACGAGCTTCTATGAGCGAGAGATCTCACTTGCTCTTTTCTGAGATTATTTGGATCGTCTTTTGGAGTTCATCGAGTCGTTTTTGATTGATAGCATATCCCGCTGTAAGATACTCTTTGAGTCGAGTGGTTGCCCAAATGCGAAATGCCGTTCCACGTTTTGAATTTACTCGGTAGCCCACAGAAATAATGGCATCGAGATTATAATGGTCGATTTCGCGAGTTACCTCTCTTTTTCCTTCTTTTTGAACTATTCGGAATTTCCGAACAGTTGAGGATTCATCGAGTTCTCATTCTGAAAAGATATGAGAAAGATGCTCACTGATATTGGCTTTACTCGAATCAAAAAGATCTACAATCTGACTCAAAGAAAGCCAGGCTGTATCCTTTTCAAACGATACTTGTATTTCCGTCTCGTTATCAGGAGAAGTGTAGATGATGATTTTATTTTTTGTATCCATAGATTCTCGTACTCAATACATACATTATATACAAATGAATATAATTGCAAATGATTTTATGAAAAGAATTTACCCGATTCTCTGATTGAGTTTTGATATGATCGTATTCGCAGATTCGATCTCAGGAAGCTCTGCCTGGTGGACGATATCACTACAGTATTCCTCAGCGCGCTCGATAGCCTCTCATAGCTTGGTCTCTCCACCTGGCGCGAGTGCGACATAGCTCACACGAGCATCGCCATCATGCGCCTCACGGCGTACGAGTCATATCTTCTCCATTGGTAAGAGTAGTCTCGTAATCCCTGAAGCAGTGAGTCCGATAGTATCCGCGAGATCGACTCGTCGCATACGATTGCCCTCCGCAGTCGAGAGAGCATAGAGTATCAGAAAATCCGACCATCCGAGTCCACCGAGCTTGGCATCGAGCCGGCGTGAGAGTACTGTCTCGATACGACTCAGTGAGACGAAGAATGAAAGGGTAGGGGAGATATCTTTCCTAGATTCACAGAAGAGCATAAATATACTTGATTATTAGTTGACTAATCAAGTATATTGAAATGGAATGGGAAGTCAAAAAAGAATTAGACCAATAACTTAAGCTGGTTAGGATCACTTATTGGGAAAGCCCTATCAACCATAGTGATAAATTGTTTCCAATCATCACTAAGTTCCATTAGTTTTATTAATGTATGTAAGTGTTGAGCTAGTTTAGGATTTCAAATATCCTCAGTAAGCCATTGATGATGTTTACTTTTTCTTTTTCATGTTTCATCAAGGGGATTTTTATTTTGAAGTTCCTCCTTAATTCATGGTCAAAGTCTAGAATAAACTAAATCATTTATATATTTTCATACTATCTGAGGTCTTTTATTGTTATTTACATCATATTTCCACTTGTGGAGTCTATATATTTGCATAAAAAAATCATTTGGGAATCTTTTTACCCACGCGGCTAGTTCTCATCTAATAACAGTTTTTAGATACTCTTGTAAAGCATCCTTTTCTCTGTATGTCTGATATCAGGTTGCCTCATCAATAAGGGAAATAATACCGACCTTAGCAAGAGAACGAACTATAATTTCAGATTTTTCAGCTAACTGTATTTGGGTTGGAAGTAGTGCCTTATCTCTTCGAGCATCAAGGTACATTGAGCAAATATCAACAATATCTTCTGCATTATATCAGAAAGTCTTCCTTCATCCAACGACATGTTTTATGATGGTGCTTTCTAAGTCTTGAGATTTAAATTTATCTGGTAGATAGTTAGATAGATTTTTTGCTTGTAAATATCTACCTAATCATCATTTCAGGTGTCATGTAAATAATCATACAACTTCCCTTTGAGCAATTAATCTCTGAATTTTTCAGTCTATTTCAATGACTGAGCATGGCAATTCAAAATCTCAAAATTTTAAAACTCAATAATGATTAGCAACTGGGA
Source organism: Candidatus Altimarinota bacterium (assembly GCA_031417875.1). Lineage (GTDB taxonomy): Bacteria > Patescibacteriota > Gracilibacteria > BD1-5 > UBA2023 > JABFSX01. The sequence goes on along the minus strand of JANOWM010000105.1, from coordinate 4,763 downwards.
GATTCCATCTTTCGGTGGCAGCGGCTTTCGCAATTTTTGATCTATCTTCGGCAGAGAGGTTTTTGGCGCGCATAATACCGCCTTTAGAGTGGTGCGTTTTTTCCATAATAATATGTAAGCATTAACTAAATACTGCTTACATATTATAAAAATGTAAGCATAAGTCAAATTATTCTTACACTTTGCGCACAAAGAACTTTGATATGCACAAAAAATCAAAAAAATTGTGCATGTATTTTACAATATGCACAATTTTAGAAAAATATCCTGATTATAAATCTTTATACTTGAGAATGTATACATAAGATTTTACCCCCTTCTTACTTACCCATTCTCCTTCAGGTGGATGGTCAGGATTTTGCATTTTTGGTAATATATTCCACGGCCTTCATCGGATTTCCTGTGATTCTTCATCATATGCTACCCATCCAAGTTTTTCTCATCGATAGGTGAGACATAGGTCTTGGTCTCGTCTCTGGTAAACAAATTCTCAATTATCACGTATTTTTCTATCAAATTGGTATATGAGATCATCACTCTGCCTCAGGAGTTCGAAGTAATCGTATGAAGTAGTTGAGTCCATAAGTATTATTTTAAATCTATAATCCGTCCCCCCAGTTCCAAATACTCCATCTTTCTTTATTTTTTCTTCTTCCAATTCTTCATCTTTTCTTGAAATTCCTCAAGTGTCATAGTTTTCGAGAGTTCTTTTTTGCTTGGATTAAGCCAGTTTGGTTTTACGAGATTGTCCTGTATCCAAGATTCATCGAGAATTTTTGTATTTTTTATATCTTTGAGCATATATTCGAGATCTCCTATGACATCCTTTTTCTTCATACCTTCGAGATCAATAGGTTCACTATATGCCCAAATCTTTCACTTTCTGGTATAGTAGACTTCATGTACTCGACAGTATCATGAGTCATCACGAATGAGACGATAGTTCCACATAGTTTTTTAAAATGAGTTGTAAGACACTGAGATCCTTACAGAGCCTATCCAAAGCATAGGAATGATAATAACAAAAAAAGATAGAAATAAGATTCCTGCATACGCAGGAATGACAGGGGTTACAATCCACTCCCGAGTTCCAAATACTCCACCTGTGCGAGCTTCCCACCGAGCACTCCACCCAGATCACCATACATTCAGGAGGTATTCTTGATGACTTGTTCGAGGAGGGCTTCGCGCTTCTTCCACCTACTCTCGAACGCTCGACGCTCTTCGGCGACTTGGTCTTGCATCTGACGGAAAGCGTCAATTATATTCTCCACCTTATCCTTGAACTTCGCACTCGTGAGATAATTATAGAGGACTTCCATCTTCTCGTCCTTGCTGACTAGACTTGTACGCAGATGTGCCATCGACTCTATCTGTCCACGGAGCATCATCGCTATCGGGAGGACGTACGACCACTCGACGAGCCAGACTCACTTATAGAGACCGAACTTGTCGACCTCTTTCGGGAGTACTGCCGTCACGAGGATCGAGACATCGGCATTCACGCGGAGGCGATCTTCCTTCAGCTTCTCGACCCAGCCATCAGACCATGCTTTCGTATTCTTCGACTCCCAGGCGATGATCCCTGCAGTGCCGTTCATATTGCGGACTTCCTGGATGATATCAGCTCACTTGATACCCTTTTCTACATCCGAGATGATATCGATAGGAAAACTTGATTCCAGAAGTTCTTTGAGTGCGTCTTCCCGAACTTCCCCTTGTATTTGCATGCTTCATTGATTTGCCTTTCGATTCGCATCTTCGACGGCTTTTTGTGTCATCTCGAGTTGTTTCTGCATTTCAGCCATTCGTTTATCGTACTCGAGCTTCATTTTTTCATTTTCAAATTGTGCCCTTTCTTCTGCTTGTTTTTTAGATTCTTCTTCGACTTTTTTTCTTTCTTCCATTTTTGCACGTTCGAGTTCGAGAGATTGATTTTTCTTCATATTTTCGAATTCTTGTGATTGTTTGAGAAATTCCATCTCTTTTTTTCGTCATTCTTCGTCACGTTTTCGAAGTGCTTCAAGTTCGATAATTTGGGCTTTTCAGGCATCTTCGGCCTCTTGTTTTGCCTTTTTTATTTCTTCTTGTGCCCAGCCAAAAGCCTTCTTTTTCATATCAGCTTCGACTTCGAGCTTCATAGCTTCACGCATATGCTCGAGCTCGTGCTTTTGTACGTCTGAGAGGGAAAATTGGTGATTACAATGGGGACAGGTGATGATATTTGACATGATGATATAGTAAGATAGCTGGACAGTTTGATAGTTAACCTTTACTCAGGAGACTTTTTCCTTATACTTTCTATTATAGGTTTTTTCTTATTTTTACAAGGTAATGTCGAGTCATTCGGATATCATCTCATTTGATCTCAAGAAAGGGAAGGGAAGTGTGCTTGATATAGAAGACCTTCTTCCTCTTTCACACTTACATCCACTCGATCATACCCATGGAAAAAATATTCTCGATGATATGAAAGAACATCGAGAAACGCTAGATCTATTTCCAAAGATGAAAATAAAACTCGAGAGATTTTCGTCGCTTCAAACACTGGATATTGCGACCAAAGATATACGAAGAATGACATTTGAGTCTCCTACTTTTGGAAAGAGTATCCTCTCAGTGATACCACATCTTTATCTCCCATATGGATCTATCGATATCCGAAGATTTCAGAAGTATAAAAAAAATACGACGTATCCTGATCTCTTTGCTCGGTCTCTTCCGTACTGACTTTTGACAAAACGATTTGCAAAATGAACGAAACATCTGATTTTTAAAAAAAGAAGAACTATTTTACTTTCTTTGTCGCTTTTTTGTTTGTTTTCTCTTCCACTCCTTTTCTTCGTGAAAGTATCGATGGAAGCCTGATATAGAGAACTTTCTGAGATAAAAACGGCTAAAACAAAAGATGAAGTGCTCGCACATATTCTTTCCGCACGTTCTCATTTTGAGCGTTCATATGTCGTGTTCTTTCCATTTTCATGGATTCCTCTAGATCAAATCAGCTTGGCTCATGGTGCCCTCGTTGGAGGACTGGAGCTTACCCGCGGACTGGATACACTAGGTAAGTCACTTCCCCTAGAAACGGGCGTGAAGAGACAAGCTTTGCGAGATGAAACCTTGACATCAAGTTATCGCTGAGAAGCAAAGGATTATTTTTTCCTCTCTCATCTTGGCATCGAAAGTCCAACTCTCTGGATACGGGAAAATAAAAGTACTATCCTTCAGGCAATGGCATATTTTAAAAAATCGGGAGAAGCCTACCGAAAAGTAGAGTGAAGTACCCAGCCCATACGAACTCTTCAAGGTATCGGATGAGTACTTGCATCGTTTGAGAATTTTTCAGCATGGTATTTTCTCCATGAAGATGATGTTCTCTCACTTCTCGGTGATGATGAGCCAAAAAGATACATCGTTTTTAATCAAAATAGAGATGAAATCAGGGCAAATGGAGGATTTCCATGATCAGTATTTACTTTTACACTGTATAAGTGAAATATTTTGGATGCGAGATCAGATGATGTGTATTATTATGATTGGAATCTCTTCCCTTATAAAGAAATTCCTCCACCAGGGATAGCCCTTTTGACTGGAAATTATGGACTACGAGATGTGAATTATTATCCAGATTTTCGCTTAACACTGGAAAAGGCAAATAGTTTTATCGAGCGATCTGGAGATTCGACACTCACAACTGGAATTGCTATTCACCAAGGAATTATCGAAGATATTCTCGAGAAAATCGGACCCGTAAGTGTCGTGGGACTTTCTACGGCATTTACACATGAAAACTTTTCAACACTTATGTCGACGCTTGTTGAGAGCGAATATGGAAGAGAAAACAGCGCAAAAGATATTTTATTTGCCTTTATCGAAGCATTTCAAAGGAAAATTATAGATGAATGAAAATATAAAGAAGTGCTCGACTCACTCTATAATTCATGGAAGGATGGGCAAATCCTCATGGCTTCTCGAGATGAAAAAACAGATGCATTTCTCTCAGAATTTCGCCCGAAACTTCCATGGGAAATATGTGCCGATGGAGCTATATGTTCACCGAATTGGGCATATCCAGTATTTACTTCGGTAGGGGGGAATAAAAGCGATAGGTATATCGAAAGAACATATCGATGAGAAACCAAGAAAATATTCGGATGTAAGTATGAAAATATTATTACCCTGACACAAAAACATACCTTCTGAAGTAAAGATAAAGAAGAAATAGAGTCATACCTCGATGAAGCACTTGTTTCAGACAGAGAAACCCGAACAAAAGAACTTCAGATACAGTGAAATGCACCAAACAAATCATTTGTCAGACTTTATGTGCCACTCTCGTCTGAGCTTTCATTCTCGGGATCTGATGTGACGCTGGAAAGAAATGAAAATGCTACCGTTTTTTCATTCACACTTGAAACTCCTGTGGCCTCGGGAACATCGAAAACACTTCGTTATACGACCAATATTCCTCATTGTCAGGATTATGATGGAAATATAGCATGGTCTCTCCAGCCATGACTCCGTAAGGTGCTTATTAAATAAATTATATGAAGAAAATAGTCTCTCCATATAATTTTCGTCCTTCATTTCGGAGAATAAATCTCAAATATTTCCTCTTATTTTCATGACTCGTTATATGAGTGTATGCGATTTTTTTCTACAAAGACTCGAATGAAAATGATGGTAAAACACTTTGGATAATTGATACGTCTCTTTCGATGACAACAGAAGATATAAAAGATGAAAAATGAATATTTTCTTCC
>JANOWM010000104.1:0-5002 GCA_031417875.1 Candidatus Altimarinota bacterium | reverse complement strand
GCGGATTATAGTGAAAGACGGAAGAAAAGCAAAGGAAAATTATATTTTTTTCGTTTCCATTTTTGAAATGAAGTTATCGAGTATTACCGCTGTCGCGATTCATGCATTCAGCGATTCTGCATGACCAAACCTGGGAATTGTTAGTTTGTGTGTTATATATGACTCTACGTCTTTTGAGATACCATGAGATTCACTTCAGATAACGATAATTACATCCTTCGGGAAAGATGTCATCGTATGGATATTTTTTCATTCCAAATACGCTCAGTAAATTGGAAGTTTTATTCGTTTTAGAAACATCTTCGCATCTTCATATCAGATGCTCATACGAGAGAGTGATCACATCGATGACATGATCACTTTTGGATTATAGATATCGACACAATCTTCTGAAGCAATGATTCTTTTTACGCCATACCAATCCGCAGTACGAATGATGGTTCCGAGATTTCCTGGATCCTTTATGCTATCGAGAACGAGAGTGATTCCATCCACTTTATCTATATTTTGGTATTGCTTCTGACGAAACACTGCGACTCATACGTTATTTTTCTCAAGGGTGGTTATTTTTTCGATTTCTTTTTGTGTCACGATAGAAAATGAAATTTTTTGGAGAATCTCTTTATTTTTTTCTACAAATCACTCCATAAAATATCACTCTTGAAATTGAAAATTTGATGCCAGAAATTCGAGTATATTTTTCTCTCATTCTACCAAAAAAAGTCATGATGATTTTCGTCATTCTTTGGTATGAAGCGATTTGAGAAGGATAATAGTATTTTTTGAGAGCATGTTACATTTTTTTATCCATTGCGACATTTGAAAGTCTATCCGCTTCGACATTTTCTTCACGATAAATATGAGTGAAGCAAATATTTCATCACCAGGTCACTAAATTTTCATGGATTTCTCAAGCAATTTTTTTGAGTTCTGTATTTTTTATTTTATATCTTCCGGCAAGTTGTTCGATAAGGAGTTTTGAATCTGCTTTGAGCTCTATTTCCGTAGCAGCTAGTTCGATTGCCCGAGCAATTCCGAGGAATGCTGCGCGGTATTCAGCAATATTATTGGTTGCGTGGCCGATATATTTATGTCGCTTTTCTATAGCCGTTCCATTTTCATCCGTGATAAAAATCCCACACCCCGAAGGTCCAGGATTCCCTCGTGACCCGCCATCTGTATAGACAATAAGTTTCATGGTTTAAACGAGATCCTCCATGCGAAGGAAGTGAGGAGTAAGATAGTAGACGATATCAAGAGTGGATTTATTTATGTCTTTCCATTCGAGTGTTTCAGGAACAGAGAGGACGACGATTGATCATTTTTTCATCATAGGAATACCATCTCACGTTAGAAACTTTGCGATATTTGTGAGGTCACTGTTATGTCCAACGATCATCATAGATCGAGATTCTACTTTTGTTTTTTGGATTATTTTGAGGTAAATTTCTTCTGAATTTCGCACGATACTCTCATCACCATTGTACAGCTCATCAAAATATTCTACCTTCGTGATTTTATATTGTTCCGCGAGCTCTATCGCTGTCATTTTGGTTCGTAAAGAAGGACAAGAGACTATCCTATCTGGCCTAATGCCAATGAGACGAAGGTACTTCGCAAAGATCTTATTGAGATTTTGGCCACGATCTGAAAGTGGCCTTTCAAAATCTGTTCACTTGAAATCTATAAGATCAACCGCCTTTGCATGACGAACTAAAATGATTTGTTTTTTCTTCACACTATGAAACATGCCTTTATTATACAGAAAACTCCTCACGTACAAGTGGGAGTATTTTTTCGGGTTGCTAATTCTCTCAAATTTTTGATGATTAAGTTTCACGTCTTAGCTATCCTTCATGCTCTCCACTCCACTCACGATCTCAGAGATTTCTTTCGTGATAGCACCTTGGCGAGTTTTGTTGTAGATGAGAGTCAGTGCTTTTGATTTTTTGATAGAGCTATCTTTTGCATTCTTCATCGCAAGCATTCGAGATGCGTGTTCTGATGCCTTTGCTTCTAGAAGGGTTTCATGAATAATAGCATCCATAATCATCGGAATCGTATGCTCGATAATAGTGGTAATATCTGGTTCTATCGTATACTCGACACTATCATGTTTCAGCTCGATATTATCGCCCAAAACCTTTGAGAGAAAACTCATTATATCGTCTTGGCGGATAGGAAAAAGGGTTTTTATTACTGGAAGCTGAGTAATAGCTGAAACATATTGGTTGTAGACAATAGATATCTTTTCATATTTTCCACTCTTCCATTCTTCCATAAAAAATCTGACGATTTTTCGAGATTCTGCCATAGTGAGCGGATCCTTCATTTCCGCGGAAAAATCTAGAACGAGCTTTTGTCACGTTCGGAGTATAAAATCACGTGCCCTTTTTCCAACAGTCACATAATCATACTCTCGGGTGTATGGATCTTCGAGATCGTTTTTAATATATTCCGTCGCTTTTTTAAATACATTCACATTATACGCACCGCAAAGTCACTTCTCAGAAGCCACCATGATAATAAGTTCTTTTGAAGACACGGGTGATTTTGAAAAAGTATCAAAAGAATCACCTCCTGCACTGATTTTCGAGAGTATAGAAAGCGTTGCGAGCGCAAAAGGTCGAAGTGCCAAAACACTATCTTGTGCCTTTTTCATCTTCACAGTCGAAATCAGTTCCATCGCTTTCGTGATTTTTCCGGTGTTTTTAACGGTTTTGATTCGAGATTTTATTTCTTTTGTCGACGGCATATGAGCAATTAATAATTATTTCTTTTCAGTAAAAAGTCTTCCAAAGTTTTCTAAAAATTCCTTAAGTGAAGCCTTGGTTTCATCAGAGAAATCTTTGGTTTCACGAATAGATGTAAGGATTTTTTCTTCACGTTCGAGTGCGAGTGAGAGATCGTGCTCATATTTTCTGACATCTTCGACCTTTACATTATCGAGGTATCCACTTGATCCTGCGAAAATAATAGCCACTTGTTTTTCAAATGGGACTGGAGCGTAGATTCCTTGTTTGAGAATCTCGACCATTCTTTTTCCACGTTCGAGTTGTTTTTTAGTATCCGCATCGAGATCTGATGCAAACTGAGAAAACGCTTCAAGTTCTCGATATTGTGCGAGTGAGAGCTTGAGAGTTCCGGCATTTTTTTTCACGGCTTTGGTCTGAGCTGATCCACCGACACGAGAAACTGAGTTTCCGACGTTAATCGCTGGTTTGATTCCTGAGTTAAAAAGTCCTGATTCGAGAAATATCTGACCATCAGTGATAGAAATAACGTTCGTTGGAACGTATGCTGAGATATCTCCAGCCTGAGTTTCGATAATCGGAAGAGCTGTGAGAGATCCAGCACCGAGCTCATCTGAGAGTTTTGCAGCGCGCTCAAGAAGTCGAGAATGCAGATAAAATACATCTCCAGGATACGCTTCACGGCCTGGTGGACGACGAAGAAGGAGCGACATTTCACGGTAAGCATTCGCATGCTTCGAGAGATCATCATAGATGATAAGTGCGTGTTCTCATTTGAACATAAAATATTCACCGATAGCACATCCTGCATATGGAGCAAGCCACTGCATAGCAGCTGGAGTAGAGGCTCCAGATGAAACGATAGTTGTATAGTCCATCGCTCATTGGCGTCTGAGTTCTTCAGCAATTGCGACGACTTTTGAGTCTTTCTGTCCGATAGCCACGTAGATACACTTTACTCCATTTCATTTTTGTGAAAGGATCGTATCGATAGCGATTTGCGTCTTTCCTGTTTGTCTGTCTCCGATGATCAGTTCACGTTGACCGCGTCCGATAGGAACAAGCGCATCGATAGCTTTAATTCCAGTCGCAAGTGGTTCATGAACACTCTTTCGACTCATCACTCATGTCGCGACGAATTCTGCAGGTCGATACTCTGAAGCTTTTATGTCTCCTTTTCCATCGATAGGATTTACAAGTGAGTCCACTACGCGACCTAGGTGTCATTCTCATACTGGAATCTCGAGTATTTTTCCAGAAGCTTCTGCGATCATTCACTCATGAATCGTCGAAAATCCTGAAAGAATCACCACTCACACGAAGTGTTCTTCGAGGTTCATCGCAATTCATCTCGCTCCACTTTCAAAGTTTACAACTTCATTGTAGGCAATATTTCGAAGTCATACGATTTTAGCGATACCATCACCAAGATAGGATACAACTCATGAATTGACTCTTTCTGGCGAGATATCAGCAGAATCAATGTGAGATTCGATACTTTTTATAAGGCTTTCGGCAAGAATGGTAGCTGATTGAGACATAGAAAGGAAGTTAGGGATTTTTAATAAGTATGGTGAGACTGTTTCATGATATGTGCGAATTTATCAAAAGAGATATCGATCATATCATCTCCGAAGAAAAGACGAATTCCTCCAGTGATACGTGGATTTTTAGCATAGAGTCTCGGAACTTCTGGGTTGGTTTCAGGATAAAAAACTTTGAGAATATGATCACTGTACTCAGTCATCGATGATTCGTCACTCGTCTCCGGATACTCAATTCTAATAGGAGTCACTGTAGGATTTTTTGGGTCGGAAAGAACTGCCTTATTTCCTATTTGCTTTGAAGCATGAACGTAGGACTTTAAAACCCTGAGGGCATCACTGAGTTCAGCGACGGTATGTAGAGAAAGTGAATTGAGGATCATAGTTTAGAGTTCTATATTTTGAGCATTATTTTGTAAGAAAAGTTTATTTGTTTCGTTTTTTCAGAAAAGCTTTTCATTCATTTTGAGAGCAACATCGATAACTCGTGATTTGAGTTCTTCCATGATAAGTTTCTTTTCATGTTCGACATCGGAAAATCATTTGTTACGAGCCATGTCAGCATCTGATTGAGCTTTTTCGAGTATTTCACGTCATTCTTTTCGTGCATTTTCAGTTATTTCGGACGCCATCATACGTGCGTCAGATCGAGCCTGATCTGTAATTTTTTCAGATTCTTCCTTAGCAAGGGTGAGAATATTTTCA
>JANOWM010000103.1:0-5416 GCA_031417875.1 Candidatus Altimarinota bacterium | reverse complement strand
CTACCTGACGAGACTCTCCATACGCTACATCACTTTCTACCTGGGATTTATATCGGTTTGATGCGAGGCAAGTCATCATTTCTTCACTCGAAAGTCCTATATCTTTTGCGAGATTTGCGCGATCCTCATCCGTTACGACTGCTCCAGATTTCTTTTCCTCTAGACCATAGAGAGCTTTTTTATATTCCACATACTTTCCTTTTTCAGCGGAACAAAGTGCTGCCATCGCATCACGAAAAGCATTTTGGTGCATAGTGAGTGGGAATTGCCGGTAGCTAATTTGAAGTTGTCATTTATCTGCATATCCTTCAAAGACTGGGGCTATTGTTTTTGCAAAATTAATACATGCTGGACACTGAAAGTCAGCAAAAATCTCGACTTTATGTTTTCATGATCCCTGTGTTGGCGTGACTACCGTACGAGTCTCAGATGAGATTGTCGGATTCGAAGTACCGCCTGGCATAGTACATGCGGTAAGAAGAAAAAACGAGAATGCGAGAAGAAAAAGTTTCATAGAAAAAAATGTTACCGAAATTATGTTGTCATCTTGGAAAGATCTTTGCTCTGTCTAAAATAAAATAAAGACACCAAGATACTTTCAGTATGACAGAACCCAAGTATATATATTTCGCTTTCTTTTTCAAACTTTTGCAATTTTCGACTCTTTTCTATACAATAGAGATATACTGTATTTATGCGTATTTTCCTTCTTTCTTTCATCTTTCTTTTTTCAGGAATTATTTCTCCTCTTTTTGCGTGAGATACTGGAATTATCGGGGTAAATCCTGGGCTTGATTTTTATAGTCGAATCGACGAAAGTGCTAGCAGTATTACCAACGGCCTCATGAAAAAAAGAGTGAATGAATATAAGACATTTGCCGGCTTTGGGAGACATTGTCGTAGCCCACAGTCTTGGCTCGATAGTGAACCTCTGAGTCAAAGGATCCTCGACGAAATCTACGTCGGGTATTTTGGGTCACTTGAGACTATCATGCAAAAAAAACGAGTCTCTATGACGAGCGATAGCTTCAATACCCTCTTTTCGTGCTTGCGTGAGACTTATATTTCGATGCAAATCGGAGCCACCAAACAATATGAAAGTCTCACTACCATGGGAAGCATGGGAATCTATAGTGATGGAAATACCTCAAATTCTGACTATGACATCGTCACTGACATCGAAAAAATCAATTCTATCATTTTTTCAGAAAATCTCCCTTACGAATGAAGTCCAAGTAGTACTCCTTCATCTCTGGGAAATCTCCTCGCATGAAAAAATATTCCTCCCCTCATAGACCCACTCACAAGATCTGATCTCAATAGTATTTTTGGAAATGCAGAATCTAGTAGTGGAGAGAGCTCATCATGACAAACTCTCTCATGAAGCGCCCAAGAATCAAGCCCAACACTGCAGTCACTTGGTCTCGCGGAGCTCTGTAGTTCTGGAAGTTCTTCCACATGAGTAAAGATAGAAAATATGATAAATGATACCTTTATGAATGAGCTCTCTCTGGCTATGGCTTGAGCATCTTCAAATACCCAGCTTCCTGGAACTACCTATAGTACCCGTGATCTTCTCTCAGGAATTAATGGCCTTTGATTCTCCCTTGCAAACCCTCTCGCTGCGACGAGTAAATGAGATTTTTTTAGTACTCCTCGCTGTGAAAATATTTTTTGTATAAAAGTATCGATGGCATGAGGAAGTGCTCCATGACTCACCTGAGGGAAAAATATCTCTATCGAATGAATTCTCGATAAACATATAGGTATGCTCGAACCTATATCGTGGACGGATCTCTCGCTTCAGAAGATGACAAACAACCATATGCAATTACCATATACTGGGCTCGCACTCAAGCTCAAATCAAAAGTAAAAGGATGAGGTGTTTTTGTTGGCTCAAAGCCAACACCAAAGGAAATGTATAAAAAGGACGAGACTAAAGATACAAAAGATAAAAAAATGGAACAATTTATGCGCTGTGCGCTCTACAGTGCTGGATTTTCAAGTTCAGATTTGAACAAGGCAAATAGTGTACTTGGAGCTGGATATACAGACATCTATGGGCAAAATCTCACAAATAAAAATAATACTGCCTCTCCTCTCGGTCCGACGAATACAGAAGATCAGATAACCTACCAAAACTGTCTTCCGATTGCTAACAATATTTCCGAACGCAAGTACTATGAATCTCTCGGGAGCGATCTCGGTGAACTCGAAACATTCACTGATGCTATGGGAAAGGAAATCTTTGAAATACTCGGGAGTGGAGAAAAAATAGATACACTCAAAGTAAAATAATCCATGAAAAAACAATACTTTTTCATCTCGATAGCTACCCTCCTCATTTTCACTCAGAATGCCTTTGGAGCGTGTGAAATAGATAATGCTCTCTCTCCTGAGCTTTCGAAATACAAGACAAAAATAGCTCAAGTATTTTCTGAACTTCAAAGTAAAAATACCGCAAGTTGTGGACCCAATACAAATGGATGAATCTGAAGTGCCAATAGGGCTCTTGAGCTCATCGATATTGCTCGGATACAAACTCCTATCTATAATGACATTTCTACTGATTTTCAGTACAAAACCGTGATGATCACTCGTGGAGAAAGCCGAAGTGCTGTAGAGAAAAATGGGGAACTTTTTTGAATTATTCAAAAAAATATCATCAATCGTGCCATCGAATCGCTCGCAAATACCTGTGCATTAACCCCTGAGCTTGAGAGTACTATTGTAGGGTACATCAGGCTCAATTCTGCCCTCGAAAACATCTATAAAAATGCTGCTATAGGAAAGATTATTCCATCTGATGGAATTCCTGATATATACTCCAGGGTGTATAATGAAATAATTTGAAAGTATAATCCCGATGCGACGAAAACATGTAAAAATGAATTTGACTTTGCTGAAACGATGGAGAAAACACTCGAGTCATTTTCAAATGGAACATTTGGGATCAGTAATGCCTGGGAAGATTGGCAACAAGCTATCGCACTTTTTTCATGAAAATCGACCAAAGGAAAATACAACGATGCTAAAAAGAAACTCCTCAAACAAGAACTCGCACGTGAAGGAAAAAGTCAAAGTGCCAGCGATATCATCGTAGCGAATATGGACTGTGTCGCAAAAGAGCAAAATGATGGAGGATTTGAAGAAGAACTCAAGGCCATAGCAAAATGTAAGCAATCTCCATTATCTGGACTTCAAAAAGTAAAAAGAGCTTTTGATGATACTATAAAAGAATCGCCGACAACGGATATTTATATCAAAAAAGTTTCGAAAAGTGAATGATTGATGATGGATCTCGTCGATGCAAGCTCTCTCTATAGTGATCTCATCGGAAGGACGTCAAATGACATCAAAACCAATGCTAAGATACAATCCGATCTCATCAATATGCATATTACCCTTTTACGTATAAACGAACTTCTAGAAAAAAGAATACCTATTATGCAGTGAAACTGTATGAAAGCCCTTCCAGATATCGAAGGAGGCTGTAGGAAGTAACATCTAATGCTCGATTTTGATAAAAAGAGGGCAATGATCTGATCCCATTTGGAGTGGGAGATATCCTGTATCTGCGACATTCGAGTGAAATGAATCTTCACACCACCACGCATCTATCCTCCATCCGACATTACGTTCACGAGATCTCGTCACAGGATCCCACCATGAATACACTTCTGAAGTAGTAGGGTTTTTCTCACGCCAGATATCATGCCACCCATCTGTGACTCGACCATCGAGCCATGCACGTTCGAGCGGATGAAAGCCGATTTTTCCATCATTTTCCTTGGCTCGAGCAAGATCGATCGCATGATGAGCACAGTTGAGATCTCATCCCCAGAGAACCGAGTGTCACTTTGCTCTGAGCTCATCCATATATTTCGCAAATTCCACATAGAATACGAGTTTTTGTTGCCATGCCTCTTCGCTTTTCCCTCCGTTTGGAAAATAGATACCGAAAATATCGATAGTTCTATCCTTGTCATCCTGAGGCACGAAGGATCTGCTCTCTACTCCTTCTATTTCAGAGCAGATTCTTCCTTCGTCGACATGACCGGAACTCTTATTTCTTAGCTCAATATGTGCCACCCTCCCCTCATTGGCATTTGGATCATTTGGAAAACTCGTAAAAAACTGGATGTCATAAGTCTCGAGCATTCTCGAGTGAATCCATACCCCCGTTCATGCATACCCTGGTTTTTCTGCAGGATTGTAGTAGGCAGTGTATGGCTCTGGCGAGAGGAGTTCGGGTGTGAGCTTATCGAAACCCGCTTTTATCTCCTGCATAAAGAGGATATCAGGATTATACTTCTCGATGAGATTCTTCATCTCTCATTTGTTCGTCGTCGCACGGATGCCATTTACGTTCCAGGAGATTATACGCATGTTATTCATCAGTTATGATTTATCGGGATTCCATCGTCTGTAAATATCGCAGAAATGAAAAATATCCATGAAAAATATTTTTCTCATTGACCATTCCATCACGGATAAAAATCTCATGTACCTTCGGTAATAGACGATAGGAAATGCCAGGAAAATAGTGATGATAAATATGATAGGAAAAATTTAGATTTGGAAGGAGGAGTTTTTCCCACCAACTCAGAGTGATTATCGGTGTCGACTCAGCTACGATGCCACCGAGTACATTGTACTTATGTTCACAAATGGCACCAAGTCTGACGATAAGCTGAAGAACCGTAAGCATTGGTAAAATCCAATAGATCCGAAATATAGTCCAAATATGAAAATAAGTAAAGAGTCCTGCAAAAAATAGAAGATACATTATTCGCACCCATGTTGGCATCACATTTGGTCTTTTTATAATCCCAACATCTTTATTCTTTCCTTTTATCATTTTGACGATATTGATACCGAAAAAGTCTGAAAGACCTATCCATATTAGATGTCTTGTACTGAGAGGAAAAGTCCAATCTTTTCCATTTTTTCTCATAAAGTCAGGATCTTGTTCTGTAAAATAATGTCCATGATGAGCCAGATGAACTTTCGCATAATTCTCCATTGAGAGCACAAGAAGTGGCCATCCAGCAAAGAGATTGGCGATGATATCTCCTATTTTCCCTTTTGGACCGAGAAAATGAGCCTGCTCATGTATGAGGAGTCCCAGGATATTTTGGCGACTTGCTATTATATAGATAGCAAAAAGAGAGAGAACTATATTATCAAGATATACCGCGAGGAAGATCACACCAAGGATAACAATCCAAGCATTTAAAAGCGTCTTTAAAAAATACCAAGCACCCCCCCCCATCAGTGCATTAATCTCACTTCGAGCCTCGGGAGATAAGTCTTTTACTGTGCCATTTACTCCTCATGGAAGAGGATCACCTGGCATAAAATCATTTGGAAGTGACATACAAATGTGATTATAAACTTCTTGAAAAAACGACT
>JANOWM010000102.1:0-13244 GCA_031417875.1 Candidatus Altimarinota bacterium | reverse complement strand
CATAAGTTCGGATCCAGCAAGAGAAAAACTGGATTCTTCCATTGCATGACTTGTATGTTCTATAGTGGATGCTAGTCGCGATAAAACCCATGATTCATATGGAAGAAGATCTTTTTTTCAGGATTGTATTTTTTTTATGAGTACTTCTCTTGTGTCTGTAATGGTTCAGATATTCATCCAGACAAACCGAGTAATATTCCAAAATTTATTCAAAAAGAGAGAATATTCCTCGACTGTTTTGACTGAAAAGTTTAAGTTATTTCCTGGAGTATTACCAAGTATGAGAGAAAGTCTCAGTGCATCGACTGAATAATTATCGATAATAGTCAACGGATCTATAACGTTACCAGTACTTTTGCTCATCTTTTTTCCATGCTCATCGAGAACGAGACCATGAAGATAGATAGTTTTAAATGGAGTTTCTCATGTCAGTTCATAGCCCATGAGAAGCATACGGATAACCCAAAAAAAGAGAATATCGTATCATGTTTCGAGCACATTTGCTGGATAGAATTTTTTAAAGAGTTCGTGTGGATTTTTGAAATCCCATTCCAGTACGGAAAAAGGCCAGAGAGCACTCGAAAACCAAGTATCGAGCACGTCTTCATCACGAATAACGACGTCTTCACCATATTTTTCAAAAAGTTCTTTTGGATCAGTTGTTACCCCGAGGAGTTCACCGGACTCTTTATGAAAATAGGCAGGAATCTGATGTCACCACCAGAGCTGTCTCGAAATACACCAATCATGAAGATGAAAAATCCAATCTTCAAATGTTTTATTGAATCGTTCAGGAATGATTTTAAAATCCTTTTTTTTGTATCCAGTAATGACTTTTTCAGCCATAGTGCTAGAACGAACGAACCATTGAGTTGAAACGATAGACTCAACACGGCATTTTCCTCGGGAACAAAATCATACTTTATGTCTATAAGGCTCCACTTTTACCAGGTTTCCTTTACTTTTAAGAAGTTCGACGATATTTTGTCTCGCTTCTTCTGTAGCACTGAGTCACGAGAAAATTCAGGCCTCACTCGTCATGAAACCATTCTTATCAATCACTCGATAGTCAGTTCGGAGATTATGACGTTTTGCAGTTTCAAAATCAGCAGCATCGTGAGCAGGAGTTATCTTTACAACCCCAGTTCAAAAATTCATATCCACCATGGTATCTCCGATAATCGGAATTTCTTTATTTACAATGGGAAGAATAACGCTTCGTCCGATAAGCTTCTTATATCGTTTATCTTTCGGATGAACGGCAATTGCCTGGTCTCATAGGAGCGTTTCAGGTCGAGTAGTGGCGACGAGGAGCTCTTTATCAGATCCAGCGACAAAGTAATTAATATAGTACATTTTTTCATCGAGCTCTTCATATTCCACCTCGATATCAGATATTACTGATTCAAGGACTGGTGAGTAGTTTACCATATACTCTCATCGGTATATGAGTCATTTATTGTAGAGATCGACAAATGTTGCTTCGACGAGCTTATTTGATTTTTCATCAAAAGTAAATCTTTCATGCTCCCAGCTTACAGATGCTCACATTCTCTGTATTTGATTTTGGATATTTCCTCCATATTCTTTGATCCATTTCCCACATTCTTCGAGAAATCACGCTCTTCCGAGCGACTTTCGTGATATATTTGATTTTGCGAGCAGTTTTTCTACTTGTGCTTGTGTCGCAATTCCGGCATGGTCAGTTCATGGAACCCAGATGGTTTCATCGCCTTTCATACGATGAAATCGTGCCATCAGATCTTCTACGGAGAGAGTGAGCGCATGTCAGATATGGAGATTTCCAGTGACATTTGGAGGGGGAATCGGAATATAAAAAGTCTCTCCACTTTTTCATGGCTTTGGAAGGCCAATATTTTTTTCTTTCCAGACATTCTGTGCTCATGCCTCTGAGGTTTTTGGTTCGTATTGTTTTGGGAAATCTGACATATCAAAAAGCGAAAAATAAATCAAGATGATTATATCTATTTTTCTGTTTTTGCAAGCGGTTTTTGCCAGATCCGACCCAGTATAACAAAAAAAGTACGTATAAAGATCAGTATATCCAAGAGAAAAGAATAATTTTCTATATAGTACCTATCAAGGGATACTTCCTTTTCAAAACTATTATTCTCTCTCCCATATACCTGGGCCATACCAGTAATTCCTGGACTGATAATCAGCACTTGTTTATCTTCTTCACTATAATGCTCGACTTCACGGGGCTGATGAGGCCTCGGGCCAATAAGGGACATATTACCGATAAGAACGTTAAAAAGCTGAGGAAGCTCATCGAGAGAAAGACGTTCGATAATTCGTCACATTTTCATAATACGCGGATCATTTTGGATTTTGTAAAGAGGTCATTTGCGACTATCGTGGAGTTGTCTGAGCTCTTCTTCATACTTAAGCGCGTCATCATAATCTTTTTTTACTCAGTAGGCATCTTTTATAGAATATTTCCAATACATATACCTGAACTTGTAAAGGTCAAAGATTTTCCCATTTTTACCGATACGTCTATTTTTAAAAATTATTGGCCCAGAAGGATCTTCGATTTTTATCGCGATACTAATAATGATAAATATAGGTGAAAATATTATAATAGAAGATACTCATATGAGTATATCAAATACTCTCTTCAGTATTATCTCCCAGAAACTGATAGAAAGAGAGCTGACTTCTATACATGGGATTCATAAAATGAATGATTCTTTTCATAGATCTCTCTGAACACTCGGAAGATATTTTGGATAGAGAAAAGGTATTCCGTATATACGAGTAAGCTTTATAATATCACGCATTTTATTACTATGCACGTCCTCTGTCATATTGAGCACTCCATTTATTTTTCAGAGACGAATGAGTTCAGTTATAGGACTAATGTTATCGAGGTCATAGAAAATATAAGTGTATTCATTTTTCTCTAAAGAGAGAGGTTCTTTTCATTCTTCATTTCATAAGATAAGAAGGGTTTCTTTTTTTATGTTCCCAATTTTTCTCAGGTATGATGTGATGTGATGAAAAAATATTCTTCCAAGAATGGAAAAAAATGTACTGAGGAAATACACGTAAAAGATAATAAGCCTTGGTATTTCTTTCGAAAATAAAAATCCTGTTGTAAGGTATACAAAACTAATATAGACAACAAACCAGAGAGTACTATACTTCACTACTTTTCGTATTTCTTCAAAAAGGGGAGTGTTAGAACGTATGTTATAGAGTCAGTATGATCACATTATTACTCCCCAGAGTATACAACCGAGAATAATAAATGGAAGAAATTGTTCGGGACTAATATAAGGTATCCTTAAATGCACGAACGGAATACCATCAGTCATGCTTCGCAATCGGTATCAGGTAATAAAGGAGAGAAACACAAAAAGAAGCTCTATAATGGGAATGAGGACAAGCCTAAAAGAGTGGTATGAGAACATAAAAATTATCATACTGCTCTCTTCATTTTTTGCAAATGTTCCTTGCATTTTTCTCTGAATGGGTATACTCAAACGGTATTGTCAGCTATTTTCTATGATTTATATTATTCTTTTTCTCCTAGTAGTTCTCATTATCCTTTCACTGGTGGTATTTTTTATATTCAATAAATCCCTTCTTCTAACAGAGGAGAGGATTGTAGGACTTTTTCAGATGAAAGTGGCCAAGATTCCAGCATTTATCGAGGTTATGAGGCCGCATGTTGCCGATGAATTAGCCTTTAGTACTATGGTATGACTCCATACAGAATCGATTATTTGACTCTATAAAAATGTATATGACCTCCTCGAACAAAATGCTCGCATCAAGAACCAGTTTCTTTTTCTCCTCAAGCTTTCTGTCCATATTCCAAAGCTTCAAAAAATGTCGTATTTTCTCTATATTCGAGACTTTATCATAGAGTATGATAGAGAAATGCAGGCAGAGCTTATGATTTTTAATAGAATTGTTGGACAATATAATCTGTTTGTGAACATAAAAAATATGACCATTATCTGACTTGGTCTTCCTGGCAGAAAAAAGATGCAAATTTTTTAGCGAATAGGCGTAGTAACTCGCATTTTTCAGAGTATAACTACTCAGGTAATGAGTATAGGCAGAGTATAGAGCATCCCGAGAGTGATCCATGAAGTTCCAAAAATATAGCCTATATGCTCATCAGGAAGGCGAAACATTTCAGAGATAAAGCGCATCACGCTATAACCTATGAGGAAGCAAGCAGAGAGAATGCCAGACTGGCCAATACTTCTATGTGAGAGCCATTTTGATATTCATGCGAGAATGAAAAAAAGAAGGATTCACTCAAGACACATCTCTAAAAGCGTGCTTGGGAAATAAGAAATTCCATTTATGACCAGTGCAAATGGTCCATTATAAGGGGTAAATCCTGGCAATTCTCCATTGATATAGTTTCCGATTCTTCAGAGCCCAAGTGCTATCGGTATAATAAGAGCGAGTGCATCAGAAACGAAAAAGAATGAATACTTTCGCCTGAGAGAAAACCACCAAAGTGCTATCATCACTCAGAGAAATCCCCCATGAAAGCTCATGCCCCCTTTCCAAATAGAAAATATTTCTCGTGGATTTTCTATATAGTAGGGAAGGTTATAAAAAAGAACGTATCCAAGTCGTCCACCGAGAATGACTCATAAGAATATGAAAAAGAGGAGTATATCCAGGTCATTTGTAGGAATATGGGTTCTTTTTTTGACAAAAACGTAACAAATAATAAAACCAAGTGCGTACATGAGTCAATACCATGTTGGAGCAATGTGGATGCCAAAGATTGAGGTTTCGAAAATAGACATAGAGTCACGAGAATTATACAATAATATATATTTGCCTTTAGGAAAGAGATTTTAATGTGATTTTTTTCTTACTTTCTCTATAATTTGCCCTAAGCATACTCATTTTTCCATGAAACGTAAATTTTTTCTTGTTCTCAGTATCATTTTTATCGCCTTGACCGCATTTGTATCAGTATTTTCAGCGGGACGACTTTTTCGTATTCATGGGTTTTTTCAGCCCGAAAGTACCTGGACAGGAGGTCATCCCGGGCTTATCACCCTCGATATTGGTACAGCAAATAGTGGATACCTGGCGACTATTGATGAAGCTGGATATCTGTCTGGTGCATTTTGGCTTTGAAATGTCTGATGGGGTCTTTTTTCTCACTATGATGGATCTTGTCGAGCTCAAATAGTTTGCCCACTTGATATCCTGCGCAATCCAAATCAACTCTGCCTTGTACATGGATGTGCATGGAATCAAAATGCTGGATGGATGATATTGAGTGGATCGTCGGTTTGAGCCACCTATACATGAGTCTACTATAATCCACAAACGGCTCTTATTGAATGATTTGCATGGAGTCGAGGGCTCTGATGGATACCATTTTACGCAGATATGGGAACACCTATCACTCCGACAGCTCAGACAGGTATCGTCGCAAATGCACTTGGGATTAATTTTATCGGTAAAATCGCAATTATTGGTAATATCGCAGGAACTCGTATTTATGAATCTGCGTACCAAACAGTAGCCAATATTTTTTCGACAACCAAGCATGCAGAAATCATGAATAGTGTGCATAAAAATGTAACGCTTCTCTCGCGAAATATCGATGATGTCACACTGGCAGATGAAACTTCGGCTTTTGACTTTATGGTAGTCAAAACCTCAGATTTTATATTTGATTTCGGAAGGGCATGGCCAACAAATAAACGAACAGTTGTAACAGTTTGACAAGATATTATCCTCGATCAGGAGGATATAAATCCGAATCCTGAGAGCTTCCCGACGCGAGCACTTATAGCCCTGAAAGACTACAATGGAAGTGGGTGAAACATTCTTGTGACTGATAAAGTCAAGCGAGTTTTTGCCTTTATTTACGCTGAAGGCTCTCTCTTTTCATGAGAAAAAAGTTCCACATGAGCTATTGTACCATATGTGAACTCGGGTTCTTGGAATATACCAAATAACCAGCTCTATATCCAGTGAATGCTCATCTCAAAAAATACAGTCGGATGAGCTCAGCAGACGCCATCAGTATGTCCAGTGGTGGTAAACGACTGTATCCCAGGAATTGCTGAAATTTATGATCTTGATTTCTTTCGTACCTATGATGTAAATGACGTTGTTCAAAAATCAGTACCATCGACGATAAATGACCCAAGACTGAATCTCTCAACTATGGTTATCAAGTATGATTCATCGGTTGCGAGCGATCCTCCACCTGGACTTAATAATGTTTTTCAGTAAAATCCCTTAATATCCATCTTTTATGCGAAAGATTATCCTCATTTTTATCCTCATTTCTTCGTTTGTTTCACAGGCTTTTGCTGTGAATTATCCAGTTACTACTCCTGCCTGAGAGCAGCCTGGATGATGGTTTCAAACCTACTTTGATAATATGTATACGACTCCATGTGGGGCGAGTCAATTTCTCAATGGGTTTACCCTCTCTGGAGTTCTTCTTTGTTCGACACCAGGAATCTATATTACCGGAGTTCTTGGCCAAACACTTTATTATGACGGAACAGATTGGGTCGTTTCATCAAATATCTGGAACAATAATACCAATGTTGGTATCGGAACGAGTACGCCATGAGCCAAGCTCGATGTGAATGGAGATGCTCTCGTAAACTCTCTGACGATCGGACGTGGATGAGCTTCTATCGCCAGTAATACGGCACTTGGATATCAGGCTCTCATATCAAATCTCACAGGACTCAACAATGTATGAATCGGGTATCAGGCACTCACATCAAATGTGGCTGGATTTTCAAATACTGCATGAGGATATAGATCTCTGGCAAATACGACAGGAAATAACAATACGGCCCTTGGATTTGAATCTCTCGTGACAAATATTTCATGAGTAAATAACTCAGCAATTGGTACTAATAGTATGTTTCTAAATACCATTGGTTCATACAATACCGCTCTTGGATACTGAAGTCTTTGAGCACTCACATCTGGAGATTACAATATAGCTATTGGATATAATGCTGATGTTCCTAGTGCCGGTGGTTCTGGACAGCTCTCTATCGGAAACTGGATCTATGGAAGTGGATGAAAAATTGGAATCGGAACAGGTGCACTCAGTACTAGCGCCATCCTTAAAGTCGCCTGACAAATAGAAATTACTGGAGGATTTCCATGAATTGGAAAAGTTTTGACCTCTGATGCGAATGGTCTTGCGAGCTGGACATGAGCTATCACCGCAACAGCACTCTCGATTACAGGATCGGTTCTTGGTTCGACGATGTACTTCGATGGAGTTGATTGGGTGGCAAGCACGAACGTTTATAATGCGAATGCAAATGTCGGTATCGGAACAGCGACACCTGGAGCAAAACTCGAAGTTGCTGGACAAGTAAAAATCACTGGAGGTTGAGTAGCGAGTGGTCGAATACTGACATCAGACGCTTTGGGGCTTGCATACTGGGCTGACCCAGGTGCTGCTACGACCGTTGCTGCATCAGGAGTGATCGCAGGATATGAAGCATATGTTCCGTACTTTTGAACCGGATGAAATGGTCTCTATGCGTCAGTTCTTTATCAAACAGGAGGGAATATGGGTATCGGTACCACCACACCATGAGCAAAACTCGAAGTCGCTGGACAAGTAAAAATCACTGGATGAATTCCATGAGTGGGGAAAATCCTTACCTCTGATGCAGTCGGTCTTGCGTCATGGGGAAGTCCTTCTATAGCTACCACTGTTTATGCAACATGAGTCATTGGTGCTTATGGAAGTGGCGGATATATCACTCAATTTATGCCATTTGGAACGGGGATATCAAGTTCTATTATGTATCAAAGTGGATCATTTATCGGTATCGGAAATACCAATCCTCTTTATGGACTTGATATTACCGGTACCTTCCGAGCACTTTCGAATGCTGTATTTTGAGGGACTATTCAAATCCAAGGATGATCTCCTGGAGCTGGAAAATACCTCATGAGTGATGCCTTATGAAATGCTTCTTGGTCCGCAGTGAGCGCGAGTACTGTTTTTGCTACTTGAGTTATTGCTACGGCGAGTAGTGGATGATACCTGACAAAATTTATTGCTGGTGGAACCGGAATCACGAGCTCACTTCTTTTCGAAAGTGGGAGTTTTATCGGTATCGGTAATACGAATCCAGGCTATTCTCTCGATATAACTGGAAATCTTCGAACGACATCTTCCATCTTGGCACAATGAGCACTGAATGCTTCATGAGCGACTACACTCTGAAGTTCTCTCGGAGTCGTAGGTGCTACAAGTCTTCAAAATCTTCTCACAGTAGTTGGTGCAACCTCTCTCCAAAGTACTCTTTCTGTTTCATGAAATACCCTCCTGGCTGGAACTATCCAGATTCAGTGATGAACTCCATGACTTGGTAAACTTCTCATGTCTGATGCCAATGGGCTCGCCACTTGGACGACCTTTGCTTCATGATCGACAGCAACTGGTATTACTGGATGATCCAGTGGATATCTCTCAGTATTTGGGAATGGATGAGTCTGACTCTTTCCATCACGCCTCTTCCAAACCTGACTCCTCATGTGAATCGGTACAGCGACACCAGGATACACTCTAGATATTGCATGAACGGGTGCTTTCACAGGTCTTCGTCTCACCACCGGATCGGCATCTGGATATGTTCTCACTTCAGATACTACCTGAAATGCTCGTTGGACCAATAATACTCCACTTGCCACGAACGTCTATGCGACATGAGTCCTTGGCTCTGCATGAAGTGGAGGATACTTCACCAAATTTATGGCGAATGGTTCTGGAATTACCAGCGCTCTCGCATTTGAAAGTGGATCATTCATCGGTATCTGAAATACCAATCCAGGCTATAATCTGGATGTAAATGGAACATCTCGCACAACTTGAAACGCTCTTATCTGATGAACCCTTCAAATCTCTGGATGATCTCCTGGGCTTGGAAAATTTCTTATCTCTGATGCCTCAGGTCTTGCCTCATGGACATGACTTGTCACCGCAACATCTCTGAACTTCACTGGATCGGTAGCAGGAAGTACTCTCAACTATGATGGAACTTCATGGGTAGCAGGAACGAATATATTTAATACTGGAACCAATGTGGGTATCTGAACCTCAACACCAGCATATAAGCTCGATATTACTGGTAACCTCCGTACTACTTCATCTGCATTGGTTCAATGAACACTCAATGCCTCATGAGCTACAAATCTCGGAAGTACCCTTACTGTCATATGAGCCTCATCACTTCAAAACTCACTCTCAGTTTCAGGGAATACACTCCTTGCCTGAACCCTTCAAATCTCTGGATGATCTCCTGGTCTGAATAAAGTTCTCACTTCCGATGCTTCAGGTCTTGCATCATGGGCCTCTTGAACCGTCACCATAGACAATATATTCGGTGGAACCGCAGGTTATATTTCCAGATTTGCTACTGGATGAGCAGGAATTATGAATTCATCCCTCTTTGAATCTGGAGGACGTCTCTGACTCTGAAATAATAATCCTCAAGCGACCTTCCAGGTGACATGAAGTGGTATATTCACAAATGACCTCACCGTCCAATGAAAACTTATCACCGATACCATCATTAATAGAACCGTTTCGAATGTCTCTATCTCAGGATCGATTCTTCCAGACACCTCTGCACCTCTTACCTACAGAGATATCTGAAATGATACGACTCAAAGCTGGAACAATCTCTACCTCTCATGACAAGTAAAAATCAAATGATGAACCCCATGACTTGGTAAGATTCTCACGAGTGATGCACTTGGTCTTGCGAGTTGGTCTTCGATATTTAACTGAACCATGTCATCAACAGGAATTACTGGATGATCGAGCGGGTATCTCTCAGTATTTGGGAATGGATGAAACGGCCTTTTCTCTTCAAATATTTTCCAGACATGAGCTTTCATTGGTATCTGAACATCTACTCCTAGCTATAGTCTCGATAACTCCTGAACATTTCGTACTACTGGTAACTGACTCTTCCAAGGACTCCTCAATGTCTCTTGAGCCACTGTTCTTGGGTCAACCGTCCAAATTCTTGGAGGATCTCCATGACTTGGTAAATTACTCATGTCTGATGCTTCATGAAATGCCACTTGGACTACTTTTGCTTCATGATCGACAGCAACTGGTATTACTGGATGATCCAGTGGATATCTCTCAGTATTTGGGAATGGATGAGTAGGACTTTTTGCTTCTCGACTCTTTCAATCAGGAGTCTTTATAGGAATTTGAACAGCTATCCCAGCATACTCTCTCGATGTTTTATGAACCGGAAGTTTTAACTGACTCCGTCTTTCTAGCTGAGCAGCCCTTGGAAGATATCTCACGACCGATGCCAACTGAAACGCTTCATGGTCAGGAATCATCACTGCAGGATGATTGAGCATCTCAGGCTCCGTCCTCGGAAGTACACTCTACTATAATGGTTCAGCATGGACAGCATGAACTGGACTTTATAATACTGGATGAAATATTGGTATCGGGACAATAACTCCATGATCAAAACTCACCATCGATAGTGGAAGTGGTGGAACAACATGACTGAGATTCTCCCAAGTGACATCTACATCAGCTGTCATAAGTACAAATATTATAGGACTCTGAATCGATGGTTCATGAAATGTTGTTCCTATTAGTAATGGTGATGTTATCGTGTATGATGGTATTTCTACGGGTGATCCGACCCCAAACCCAGATAATGCGAATAGGGAAATAGGATATGATTTTAATAAGTTTTTTAATATTCCAGCAAAACAATCATTTGTCGTAACTGACGGTACTAATCCATGACAAAGTGCTCCGTATATTGCGCCAAATGGTGCCAGTTCTATTTGTGAATGGACAGGAACCTATGGAACAGGAGTCGCTACATGTCCTACCACTGATGCACCTTGATCTCCATATAATAGTTTTACTATGTCAGCTCGAGGGCTCGGATGAATCTGATACCAAATGGGTATAGCTTACCGATGAGATGTGCCTATCATGGCTCGTGCTGGATATTTCCGTGGAGGATATGGAAGTGGACTTTATCTCGGTGCAGCCAGTAGTACTCCAGCTCCATGGTTCAAGGTATTTACTGTTCCAACCAATCATATTGAATATTTTTACATAGATACTGGGTACACAGGACGTTTTGCTGCTACAGGCCGAGATGGTCGTATTGGTATCGGTACAGTCCTTCCGGATACCCTCCTAGATGTTCGATGAACAGCAAATTTTTATGGACAAATAACAGGATCTGGAACCGCTTGAGTATCTTCAAGTCCTACGTATTCATGGTCAGGTGATACAAACGTCGGTATATATCGTCCAGCCACTGACACTATCGGACTTGTAACGAGTGGTGTCGAGCGTATGAGAATTGACTCGACAGGAAATGTGGCATTTGGGTATACAGGGACTATATCGAGTAACTTCGAAGTGTGGTCAGGAGCCAGTACTATTGCCCATATGAGATGAACAGATAGCATCTGATTCGGACTCAATGCTGCACGTTATCAGGCATCAGGAAATGCGAATAGTGCTTTCGGTGATGAAGCGCTCCGCACTGATACTACGGGTTATAGTAATACGGCTATAGGAAATGCATCACTTTATAGTAATCAAACCGGATTTTTTAATAGTGCACTCTGAACTCAGTCGCTTTATACCAACTCTGATGGAACATGGAACGTTGCTATTTGATCACAATCACTCTATACTAATCTTTCATGAGATTATAACGTCTCTATAGGATGACAATCTCTCTACCTCAATTCATCTGGAAACGATAGTGTCGCTCTTGGTTACCTCGCACTTCGTGCTACCACCAATGGTTACAATATCGGTATTGGTTCAGAAGCTGGTTCCGGAATTACTACCGGTACAGGAAATATCATGATCGGTTATAGAGTACAGGCAAATAGTAATACGTATTCAAATCAGCTCAATATCGGTAACTGGATATATGGAAGTGGAGGAAATATCGGTATCTGAGTAGCGAATCCTGCATCTAAGCTCGAGGTAAATGGAACATTTGATCTCGGAACGAATGGAACACAGCTCGCGGCTATCATTAAAGCAACGGTTGTAAAAGACCTTCCGAGTATTGCTGCAACGAGTTGTTCGGCTCAAACGTTTACAGTGACGAATGCGCAAACAACAGGTAGTGTCGTTATATCACCTGTGAACGCACTCACTGATAGACTCTTTATTACCTATGCTCGAGTATCGGCAGCAAGTACGGTCGAGGCAAAGTTCTGTAATGAATCGGCGGCGGCTATCGATATGGCATCAATGAACTTTTATATTACGGTTATCCAATAATCAAAAAAGAGAAAGGATTACTTTCTCTTTTTTCGTGCAAATTTTTCTTTGATTCTTCGAGCCTCTTCTCGGCCGAGCTTATCTTCTAGCACGAGATCGAGTTCACCACTGGCGTCAAAGAGGGTCATATCGAGATCTATTCCATGTTCCTTTTTATACATATAGTCATCATAGTTTCCATACGATATGATGAGCTCTTCATCCTGTATCACCCAGAGCTTCTCACTCATTTTATTTATAAAGTAGCGATCATGAGAGATAAAAAGGATAGATCCAGGATAGAGAGAAAGTGACCTCTCGAGAGATTCTCGAGTATCTGCATCGAGATGGTTGGTTGGCTCATCGAATATAAGGAGATTTGATTCTTTTTGTCCGAGAAGAGCAAAAAGGAGTCGTGACCTTTCTCCTCATGAGAGCGCAGAGACAGGTTTTTCTCCATCATGGTAAGAAAATCCATAGATTCCAAGAATACTTCCTACGCGTTCATGAGAATATTCATATCCAAAAAGGAGAAAATTATCATAAATACTTTTTTTTGTATCGAGAGACTCGTGAAGTTGAGAGAAATAAAGAAACCGTGTGTTTTCATGCATGTGAAGGTATCATTCGAGGGGTTTCATCTCTCAAATAATGGTTTTTATAAACGTACTTTTTCAAACTCAGTTTTCTCATACAATTCATACTCTCTCTTTTTTTCAGAGCTGGACACCACGTATATAAAAAAGTGGATCCTTTCGTCCGATAAAAGTATCCTCGATTTTTAGGAGCGTTTCTCCACCGTATTTATAGAAAGGAAAGAGAAAATTCATAGTGGCTCGAACGATTGGTTTATCTATAATGTCTCGTTTTTCGAGTGCCCGTTCTCGAGATTTTGCAAAACTGGCGCGTGATCCAGCCCGAAATCGATCGATGAGTTTTTTTTCAC
>JANOWM010000101.1:0-2350 GCA_031417875.1 Candidatus Altimarinota bacterium | reverse complement strand
TTTCCAAGTGTTGATTTTCCTGACCCTGGAGGTCCTATGAGCGATATCCCAACTTCCCAGGAATTTAGAGACATAAGTATAAAATAATGTAATGTAATGTAATGTATATGATAGTATACTATTTTCCTATAAGTCAATAACATTTGTTACACTTTATTTTTTAAAGTTGATTTTTTAGATATTATGGCCGAAAAGATGAGTGAAGAGTATTTCATCTCGATAATACCATCATTGCCACTTCTGGAAGTATCGTAAAATCTCCTCAAGCTATAGGGCATCTACGAGATCGGACTCATGTTATCCTTCGTGATGTGCCGGTAGAAATCGTACTTAGGCAAATAAACGAACGACCTGGTGGAGCTGGACGAATCGTAGGGATGAATGGCGGTCCAAATGGAGAACTCCCAGAAAGCGAAAATCTCGAAGAAGAGCTCAAAAAAAGAGCAAACCTTTATCAAAAGTACGCTCATTCAGTCCTTCCTTTTGTTCCGGGAGAAGGTATTAAAGAAAGTGCCAATCGCCTCCATGCTCATATTCTCAAAATCTTACAATAATTTTTTATGCCCCTTATTCTCACTTCATCTTCCACTCCTTCGATACGAGACATTTGAATAGCTGATCCTTTGAAAGTTTTGAGCGAACTACAGGCCAACAGGGCTGATATCAGACCTCTCCGGATCGGACTCATGAATAACATGACAAATGAATCAGCAATGGCAACTGAAAGACAATTTTTGCGACTCATTTGAGCAGAACCAGTTCTTCAGGTCGAGCCGGTGATATTCACAGCCTCTGGAGTCCCTCGAAATGAAACAATGGCAGAACATATAAAAAGGTTCTATCCTCCATTTTCACAAATAAAAGAAGAATGACTCGATGGACTCATTATCTCATGAGCCAATTTTTGAAATGGACCGATAGAAACACTTCCATTTTTCAGTGAAATTACGGAGGTTATGGATTGGGCAAAGGTGAGTGTGGCATCAACACTCACATCCTGCCTTGCGACACATGTACTCATGAAACATTACCATAATATAGATAGGATACTAAATACAAAAAAAGGTAAGTCTCAGAAAATATGGTGAGTATTTGACCATGCTGTTACTGACCCGAGTCATCCTCTTGTGAGTGGTATGAATACTGATATTCCGGTTGTTCACTCCCGATGGAATGATATTCCTCGCGAGCAGTTTGAAAAAGTAGGACATCAAATCCTTATGAGTAGTCAGATAGCTTGAGTCCATCTTGCGACCACTAGAAATTTTCGTTTTGTGATGCTCCAGTGACACCCCGAATATGATACCGTATCGATTGCACGAGAGTATCTCCGAGATAAGCAAAAAAAGGAGCCTCACGAGCCAATAGGATATCTCAGCGATGAACTCCGTTCACTTGATCCAAGTAAAAAATATACGAATGAATATATCGAACAAGTCGGAAACCTCAAAAATAATTGGCGAGACAGCGCTCAGGTGATGATGGCACGATGGATTTCTCTTGTATTTAAACTCACAAACAACGATATTCACAAACAATATATGGAGTGAATAGATCCGGAGGACCCTCTCTCGATTCTCAGAAAATAGCTTATTCTTCTATTTTTCCCATCTTCCCAGCTTGAAAATCTCGGATCGCTTCTTCGATTTCTTCTTCTGTATTCATTACGAATGGTCCATACTGAATGACTGTTTGTTCTAGTGGTTTTCCTGCCATAATGAGAACCTTTGCAGTACTATTTGATGAGACTGTTATCGCATTTCATTCTTTTGAAAGAGTGACAATGTCCCCATTTTCGAGAATTCTTTCATCCAGAGTAACGCTTCCTTCAGTGATCAGAATCATAGTATTATATCCATCAGGAAAACTGAGGAGGATTTTTCATTCGTTCGTAAATCGTACATCATAGAGCTCGACCGGGGAAAATGTTTTTGCACTTCATTTTACTCATTCGTATTCTCATGCTATCACCCGCACTTTCCCTCCATCAAATACAACTTCCGGGATATTCTCGCGAGTAAGTGCTTGATAACGAGGAGTTGTCAGCTTGTGTTCTTTTGGAAGATCGACCCAAAGCTGAATAGCATGTTGTACGCCTCCATCTCTCGAGAATTCTTCAGTCATAAATTCATTATGTAGGAGTCCGCTTCCTGCGGTCATCCACTGAACTTCATCAGGACCGATGACTCCACCATTTCACTTCGTATCCTGATGCTCTACTTCTCCAGAGTAGACGATAGTCACGGTCTCGAATCCTCTATGTGGATGAAATCCCACTCATGGTCTGTGTCCTCCTGATTGTGGTGATATCTGCCAAGGAGCATTGTAGTCGAGCATAAGAAATGGGCTC
>JANOWM010000100.1:0-7496 GCA_031417875.1 Candidatus Altimarinota bacterium | reverse complement strand
ATAATAACAACATGCAATATATTTTCCTTCGGGGCATCATTGAAAACACTCTTGCAAATTACTTCTGTCCACAATGTCAAAATAAAGCATTTGATCAGAATGTTTTTATCACTTGAATCTCAAATATTGGGATTGATATCTCCATTAGTTGCCAAAAATGCCAAACATCGACACTTTTACATGCCGAAATGAATAATATTCCACAAAATACCATTCCATTCCATCTTAAAGAACAAGAAATATCTTTATGAATAAAGGATGAAGATATCGTTAAGCTCTCAAAAGATATAAAAAATGCTCACTCTGTGAGTGATATACTTGGTAAAACTGAATAACTATGATTTTTAGACTTATTTCTTTCGGCATACTCATCTCTATTTTTTACACATTTTTTGTGTTTTTTTTTCCTGAAATGGCAGATAAATATGGAAAAAAAGAGTTAAATGCAAAAATTCGCAATATAAAAACAGCTACTCTCGAGTTCTCATCTGGAAGTGAAAACCCTCTTTCTCTTTTCGAGAAAGTGAAAGACTCATCGACTCTCTATATCGAAGAAACGAAGAAAACGTACAATCATATAGAAAATACTCTTTCCGGCAAAGTAAACGATATAAAAGAGGCAGCTGACTCCGCACAAAAAGCCTATAATGCTGTGACAGAAGCAAAAAAGGATATAGAAAAAGCATTCTCAGTTTCGTGAACTATTCGTCCATAATATTCATGCAAACTCACCGTCTTACTTCTCGACTCGAGTCTCGGAAATTATGAAACCAGAGCAAATACTCAAAAATATTATTTCTATTTTTCATCGGATTTCTTCTGGCTGTCACCTACTATATATACGCTCTTGGATGAAAAGAAATATCAGCATGAATATATAGGGTCAGTAAAGGACACACTATAAAAACACTGATGGCTGATCTGAGAATTCCAGTTTCATCACTCAGGTATAAGCTTTGGCTCAAATTCTTTGCCCCAAAGCTTGAAAATCTCCAGATTTGAGAATATAGGCTCGAAAATCCTATAAGTTTTCGGGACTTTTTTTCAGTAACACTTACTCATCCAACTCATACTGATCAGACTATTACCATTCTTCCAGGATGGAATATGTATGATATAGATGAATACTTTTTCATAAAAGGTATCCTTCCAAAGTGAGAATTTTTACGCGTAGCCATAGAAGAATTAGATGAATTCAAGAAGGATTTCTCATTTCTGGAAAATAGAGAAAGTCTCGAAGGTTTTCTCTATCCTGATACGTACCGAATACGCACAGAGGCTACTACGAAAGATATTATTCGTGTGCTACTTTCTGAATTCGATAAAAAAATAGGAATTTCATACCGAGATCTTTGAGAAAATGCCTATAAAGAACTGATCTTGGCTTCTATTGTCGAGCGAGAAGAAAGAAAAACAAGCGAGCAGTCACAAGTCGCTGGTATCCTCGCAAAACGGGTGAAAGAATGAATTCCTATGTGAGCTGATGCCACCGTCTGTACTGGGTATGGAAAATCCCAAAAAGATTGTACCCCACGTTTTATCGGAGAGGTTATTTATGAAAAAAATCCATTTAATACTCGAAATAAACAAGGTTACCCACCAACACCAATTTCAAATGTTCCACTCGATACCTGGGAAAACACTCGTGAGAAAAAAGAATCTCCATACTATTATTACCTTCATGATAGCGAAGGAAATATCCATTATGGAAAGACTCTTGATGATCATGTGAATAATAAAAGAAAGTATCTTGAGTAAGATTTAGAAGTCGAAATTACTTTTTTGCTTTTTTACATGAAAAAATTATACTTTTTCTATGATACAAGAAACATTAGATCAGGCAATATTTGAATGGAGCAGTCTTCTCGGAGAAAGAAATGTCATGAATCAAGATGTATGTAAAAAGAAATCTTATGGAATCACGACCTTCCCATCAAAGTATACAATACTCGGCGCTTTACTATGCAAAAAAGCTGAATACATTCCCGAGATCGTGAAAATAGCAAATACCTATAAGATTCCTCTCTATCCAGTAAGTTGAGGAAAAAACTGGTGATATGGAAATGCACTTCCTCCTGAAGATGCCGTTGTACTTGATTTGGGTGCTCTCAAAAAGATATCAGGATTTGATGAAACACTTGGTGTTATAACTATAGAGCCTGGAGTCACACAAGAAGATCTTTCCGAATTTCTCGCAAAACAAAAAGTACAATATATCACACCAGTTCATGGCGGAGGCCCAAACTGTAGTATTCTCGGAAATGCTCTCGAGCGTGGATATGGACTCACTCCTCATATAGACCATTTTGGTGCTGTGATGTCACTCAAGGCCGTTCTTCCAAATGGTGAAATATATCAAGGAGCGCTGTATAATGATAAATGACCATCATTTACTGATAGACTTCATAAATGGGGAGTATGACCCTATCTTGATGGGCTTTTCTCGCAGAGTAATTTAGGAATCGTTATTTCGATAACTATTTCCTTAAGAGAACTTCCTGAAAAAATAGAACTTCTCTATTTTCGTGTAAAAAAAGAGGAGGATCTCGAAATAATTATCCCAAAGATTCAAAAAATTATCAAACAATCATGCTGAATTGTTTGAGGCATTAACCTTATGAATACTCATAGAATACTCTCGATGACGATGCCGTATCCTGAAAAGAATATCAAAACAGGAAAACCTCTTTCAGAAACAGAATTCAATGAACTAGCACGATTAGGCGGCATAGAAAAACAATCAAACTCCCAACGGTCAACAGTATGGTCATGAGTTGGGTCGATTTACGGAAGTAATGATATGGTGAAAGCTGTTCGTTTTCTTATACGAAAAGAGCTTAAATGAAAAGTACTTGGGCCATTTTTTCTTTCGAGATCGAAACTCTATTTTTTTTCAAAATTCACGAAATTCCTTCCTCAGATACTTCGGCAGAAACTTTCAGCAACGCTTCTTATGCTCTCAAGAGCTATCGAAATTCTTTACTGAAAACCAAATGAAGTGGCTCTTGCTCTTGGATACTGGAAATCTGGCGTGAAAAAACCAGTAGATGTATCGCTGGATCCATCACGAGATAGTTGTGGACTTTATTGGTACTCTCCCCTTATACCATTTAAGTATCAAGATGCCAGAGCATACTTAAATATGGTCACAAGAGTATGCAAGAAGCATGATATTGAACCACTCGTAACCTTTACGACCATTTCTGAGAGATGTTTTGATAGTACGTTACCAATTCTTTTTGATAAACAAAGTTCTGTACAATCAAAAAATGCTGAAGAGTGTTACAATGAGCTCTATATTGAATGACAAAAACTAGGGTATCTACCATATAGATATGGCATTTCTTCGATGCATTTCTTAGAAAATACAGACTCATCAGCACTTCATCTTGCTTCCATGATCAAAAAAACAATAGATCCAAATAATATTATTGCCCCCGGAAGATATGTTTTTACCGAACACGACGAAAATTAAGCAAGTTATTTGCAAAAAAAGTTAAAAAATGTTACTCTAGAAAGAGTTATACTTTTAATTGATTCCCATGTCTTTTATTGATTTTCTTTCACTTGATTTTTATGGTGAAACTTGGATAGTGATACTGAGGACACTTGGTGTCATTATCTCACTTCCGATACTCTATATCTTTCTCAAGACAATTCAGTCTCTTCGTTATGCACTCATTGATAAAAGAGCTATGAGAAAAGCATTTTCTCTAGAAATTTCACCAAAGGTTACGAAACAACACTTTCTCGTTCTCGGGGATAGTATCGCATTTGGTACTGGGGCACGAGATGTACATAATTCCATAGTTGGGAGACTTGCTCGAGATTATCCAGAAGCACACATCAATAATAAGGCAGAAAACGGCTCCCATACGATAGAAATTGCCAATAAGATGCATCAAATTGAAGAAGAATTTTTTGATCTTGCTATCCTTATCGTTGGATGAAATGATATCCTTCTTTTTCATTCTATTCGAAAAATGAAAGATAGCCTCATAAAAATATTGACAACTCTCAATAAAATGACAGATAATCATGTAATCCTTGTTTCACCGATGAATGTCGGATCTTCGCCAATATTTTGGTATCCAACAAATCTTTATTTTTCCCTACATACTCGTATGGTAAAAAGGATGTTTCAGCAAGTTGCTGATGAACTAGGCGTAACATTTGTAGATCTCTATCTTCCGAAAAACCACGATCCTTTTTCAAAAAATCCTGACTTTTATTTTGCTCGGGATCATATACATCCATGTGACGAGGGATACGAGTCCATTTACGGAAAAATTAAAAAAGCTATTAAGACTCATCGTTTGGTGAAAACATACTAGTATATAGGACATAAAATATCATTTTCTGGAAATGATATTTTATTTTTGTCTTTTTCTCATCTATTTCATGAGTATAATAAAATTGAAAATATTTAACTTTTTCCTGTATGAATCCACTGAACGTAAACGATATATTTAATAATGTTATTATCCTCAATTCATCTGTTCTCGATGAATTTAGAGAAACTCTCCTTGAAATTTTTAAAAGACTCAAAAAAGAGAAGGATGTTGATAATCTCAAGGTATTACGAAATAAACTCCTGACAACCCTCGAAATAGAAGGGAAAAAGATGTCAACAAAGGAAAGAAAAGACCTAAAAAGTATCCATGAAATTCTCGATTCGATGAATGAAACGATCGAGGAAATAGAGAAAGAAAATAGAAAAAGCGTCGTACTCGTTGACGTCATAAAAAAACAAAAGAAGAAAAATACCGCACTTACTTCACTTCCAGAAGAAAAACAGTCAACACATGTCCTGGTCGCAAAGAAAAAAGTGGAAATAAATTATGAAGATGATATGCTCGAACTTCAGCTCGAGCTCGTCAAACTCCAACGATATATCCAAGAATCTGGAAAGAAAGTCCTCATTATTTTCGAGGGACGTGATGCTGCTGGAAAATGAGGAAATATCAAACGCATGATGGAGAATCTCAATCCCAGATATGCAAAAGTAGTGGCTCTTATGAAGCCATCGGAAACAGAAAAAACAGAATGGTATTTTCAAAGGTACGTTTCCCATCTTCCACATGCTGGAGAAATGATGCTTTTTGATCGATCATGGTATAATCGCGCCTGAGTCGAGCCAGTAATGGGATTTGTAAATGAAAAAGATTATAAACAGTTTCTTACCGATGTTCCACTCCTCGAAAAAATGCTCGTCTCTTCAGGAATTAAAATTATCAAATTTTATTTTTCTGTCTCAAAAGAAGAGCAGGCTCTACGTTTTGAGGAAAGACGCACGAATCCACTCAAGCAGTATAAGCTTTCGCCTATCGATCAATTTTCCCAAAAACTTTGGGATCGATATACCGTTGCTGAGTATGAAAATTTTTCACATACTCATACAGACGATGCTCCATGGACTATTATCAATAGTGATGACAAGGAGGCTTCTCGAATTAACGCCATTAAGTATATTCTCAACCAATTTGATTACACTGACCGAAAATGAGCAAAATACAAGCTTGATAATAAGATGGTGCTTACTGGCAAGGAAAAAGTAGCAATGCTCGAAAAAGATATTCCAAAGAATATTAAACTTTTTGATTAATCTGTTCATGAAATACGTATCAAAAATCCTCCTCTTGCTTTCTTTTCTTTCTTTGGGATTTATTTTTGTTCCCAAGACACAAAAGCTCATGGGAGAAATTTCCATGTACCTTTTGTGGATAATCCTTTTTCTTCCTATCTTCGCAAGAGTTTTTAGGCTAAAATATGCCCAATTACTTATGCCAATGAGAAAAGAGATCGGAATACTCATGGGAGTACTGGCTATAGTTCATGCATGAGCCCTTGTCCTTCCGTATCCAAGTTTTATTTTTTCAGTTGATTTTTGGTGGCAAAATGGCTTTATTTCCTATCTTACGTTCTGAGTGGTAGCACTTATTTTGACCCTTCCACTGCTTGCGACCTCAAATACGTGGGCTGTAAAAAAACTGGGTAAAAACTGGAAAAAACTTCACATGCTCGTCTACGGAATCGCTATTTTTACCGTGCTTCATGTTGTGGTGCTCAAATGGACTCGCCATTTTGAAATATGACCTGTCATCATACTCGGACTCTACTTCATAGGGAAAATTCTTGAATGGAAAAAGGTAGATTTTTCTTTCAAGCAAGTAAAGAAAATTACATATCCAAAATGACAAAAATGGAGATGCATTCCGTGCGGTTACATCTATGATCCTCTCTTATGAGACGAGGATGGATGAATATTGCCATGAACAGAATTTAGTGATATTCCAGATAACTGGAGATGCCAAAATTGTGGAGTAACAAAGATCGACTTTGTGCCCTATGATGAATCGCAGGAAGAACATATAACTGCTACCATTGTCGAACATACGCTCCTTAATGCTACGACTCTACATCTTGTTCTCGAGATCGTAGCCCCTTTTGAAGTACTACCGGGTCAATACATGCGATTTCTCATGCAGGATGCACTCGGGACTTTTTATAGGCAATATTCGGTAGTAAAAAAAGATAAGAAAAGATATACTTTTACTATAAAACTCGATGAAAAAGGAAGAGGAGGAATGGTCTTACGGTGATTCAAAGAAGGCGATAAAATGATATCCCTCGGTGTCGATGGAAACTTCATCCTTCAAAATACCAAAACTCCAAAAATATTTATCGCTACAGGAACGTGACTAGCACCTATTTATCATATGCTCGCTTCACTTGAGGGCACAAATAAGAGAAGAACTCTCTATTTCAGTGTGGCAACTCATGAAGAGCTTTTTTATGAGAAAGAACTAAAATCTCTAGAAAATATCGATCTCCACATTCATATCACTCGTGAAAAGATTGAAGGATACGAAGAGGGAAGGGTAGATATCGATAAAATAGAGGCATCATCTGAAACTGAATGGTATCTTTGTGGGAATCCAAAAATGGTGGTAGAATCACGCGAAAAGCTCACAAAAAGAGGTTTTAAAAATATTTATAGTGAGGAGTTTACATAGATTCTAAAACTGATTTTCACACCGTATATCCACTTGACCAACAAATTTGGAGAGAATACCCTCATGTGTATCCATCGACGTCGAGTATTTCTCATGCAAAATAGAGATTTTTCTGTATTTTTGATTCCATGGTTTCTCGATCAATCTCGTCAGTGTATACTCATCCAGCGGTAACGAACTCATCTCCAGGACGACGTTCGAGAAGAGTCATAGGAATTCATTCACCCAGAAGAAGCGCTATGTGTTCACGATCTTCACGACCAATAGAGCTCGCAAATATAGTTTCTAGGTGAGAAAAGTATGTATGAATAAATCATTCTGCAAATCTTTTTGGAAGTTTTTCAGAGAGAATATTTATAATGACTTTTTTGGGATGAAGGAGAAAATAAGTTTTGAGAAAATCTGACCATTCTTTTTTCTTCATGAGAGCAATGGGCGAAAATTTGATTTCTTTAGGATCTTCTTTTTCTATTTTTTCAA
>JANOWM010000099.1:0-8812 GCA_031417875.1 Candidatus Altimarinota bacterium | reverse complement strand
ATTGAGAAAAAGAAATATGTTATTTTTTTCAAGAGATCACTGAGCCATGTCTATAATATCTTTTTTGGAATGTTTACCGTATCGAGCATAGATCGCATCAAGTATAGAGTTTAAACTTCGATATCCTCATTGCGATGAAGGTGTTCTATGATCATTTCACCATCTACTGACTTCTTGATGGATCAAAAATGCAGGAGGGAGCGTACCGGGATTTACATCATGCGAACCATCAGAAAGATACATATAGAAGAAGATTTTTTAAAAATAGAGAATAGGTTTATATACATATTTTTTCAAAAGTCAACTAAATTCACAAAATAATCACCTGCTTTCGGAAAATCACTTTGCTTTTCCTTATTTTTTCTCTATAATTTGCTCCAAATCGTATTTCATTTTTCTTTTCTATGATTGCAAACATCCAAAAAATCTGGGCAACTGAACATATCCGCAAAAAGATAGTATTTACTATCCTCATGATTGCGGTATACCAACTCCTGGCAAATATTCCAGTTCCTGGAGTGAATGTGGCGCTTCTCGAGGGGTATACGACACAATTACGTGCGAATACACAGCTCGCATTTTTTGGATCGGTGATGTGATGAGGACTCGAACAATTTTCGATCATCCTCATGGGACTGGCCCCTTATATCAATGCGACGATTATTATCCAGCTTCTAGCTGTGATCGTTCCATCGCTTGAAGCACTCAAAAAAGAATGAGAACAATGACAAAAAAAGCTCAATAACTATACGAGATACCTCACAGTTCCTCTCGCACTTGCTCAAAGTTACGGGATGATCTATCTCCTGAATACCGTTATCGGAACAGGTGGTGGAGCACCGATCATCGATACTACCAAATTCACTACGGTGATCTTACCAGCGATGCTCGCCATCACTGCCGGAACGATGGTACTTCTTTGGCTCTGAGACCTTATTACGGAGTTAGGTATCGGAAATGGAAGTTCTATCATTATCTTCGCATGAGTACTCGCATGAGTTCCGAGTCATATCCTCAACTATGTTTCTACGAAGAATTTTTCTCTCCTTTTGTTTCTTGCTGTCATCACCGTAGCGGTGATTTATATTATCGTCAAATTTACCGAAGGATATAGAAAGGTTCCACTTATCTATACTCGTACTGGACGAGATGAACGCTCATATTTTCCGATTCGTGTGAACCAAGCAGGCATGGTGCCAATCATTTTTGCCATCTCACTGATAACTTTTCCTTCTCTTATCGGTCAGATTCTCGCACGTCGATGAACTGGAAGCTCGGCAACCATTTGAGAATGGCTCATGACCAACCTTTCTATGCAAAATCCAAATTGGATCTATATTAGTGTGTACTTTCTCTTGGTGCTTGGTTTTGCTTTCTTTTATGTATCGATTACATTTAATACGACTGATGTTGCTGAAAATATCCAAAAACGAGGTGGATATATCCCAGGAGTTCGTCCAGGAAAAGAAACAGCTGAATATCTCGCTAAAACATCAGACAGACTTAATCTATTTGGTGGTGGTTTTCTCGCGCTTATTGCGGTATTTCCCTATATCATGACGAAGGCAAATGCTCTTTTCGGTATCTTCCCACTTTCAGGATCGACACAGATAGATTTTCTTATCTCTGGAGCGGGGCTTATCATCGTCGTGTGAGTTATTCTCGACATCATTCGTCGTATCGATACCGATATGAAGAGCTTTGATTATAAGAAATTTTATTAGTATGATTATCACCGTTTTTGATACGGAAACGACGGGTCTTCCGGTTCGAAATGGAAGACTCGATCAACAACCGTATATTATCCAGTTTGCAGCGATTACTGGAGAGATAGATGCGTTATGATCCTATCATGAGATTTCTCGTGAAAATATACTTATCAAACCACCGATATCTATTCCTTTCGGGGCGTCCCAAGTTCATGGAATCTATGATCGTGATGTTGCAGAAAAATCCCCGATACGAGAACATATCGATACGATTCTTTCCATCCTTCATAAAGCAGATATAGTGCTCGGGCATAATATCGAGTACGATGAAGAAATTCTTTCATATGAGCTCGAACGCCTCGCACGCAAAGGAGATTATTCACCGACAAAAAGTCTCTGTACGATGAAAAGTTCGACAGAGTATTGTAAGCTTGTAGGACGATGATTTTCATATAAACCTCCGAAACTTGCAGAACTTCATAAGTTCCTCTTTTGAGAGTTTTTCGAATGAGCGCATGATGCTATGCTTGATGTGGAAGCCACTATGCGATGCGCTATCGAACTCATCAATCGCAAAGTCATCGTCCTTGAGACGAATAATGTGATGAGATTGTTTTAAATATACTCTTGTCATTCCCTGGCTCCTTAGCAGGGAATCTGCCGGTCTCAGAAAAGGGTAGATCCCCGACTAAGGTACTCGGGGATGACAAAAAGGTTTACTTCTTTCCCGTAATATCGAGAAGAAGTGGAGAGGCAATACAGACAGAAGAATAGGTTCCTACGATCGTACCAAATATGAGTGCGAGAGAGAATCCTTTGAGTGAATCAGGACCAAAGAAGAACATACATACGAGAACGATAAAAACCGTGAGTGAAGTGAAGAGTGATCGACGCATAGTGTCATTGATCGAACGGTCGATGAGGTGTGAGAGTGCTTCTTTTTTTGCAGCTCATTCATGGAGATTTGATCTGATTCGATCCATAACGACAATCGTATCATTTATCGAATAACCAAGAACGGTGAGCATCGCGGTAATAAAGAATGTATCGATTTTAAATTCAGGGAAGAAAACACTAGTGAGAACATAGAGTCAAAAAGCAATCACCACGTCATGAATCAGTGATATTCCGGTTACTGCGGCAAATGGCCAGCTCGCCATTCCGGCGATTGATCCACGAAAGGCATACTGTATATAGAGAGCAATAGCGATGATCGCGAGAGTGAGCGTGAGGTATCCAGACTGTTTGATATATGAGCCAAATGATGCCCCGATATTTACGTACTTGACCTGAGTCACTTCGGTTCCTTCGAGCTTCGTAAATTCTTTTTTGAGTGCATCTTGAAATGCTGTTTTTGCTTTTTCCAGCGTGAGAAGTTGTGCTTTAGCATCTTTTCCTGAACTTACTTCATCGATTCCAGCCTCGACGATAAAATGATTCGTTCATGATATACGATAGAAGAGAGTATCGGTGATAATTTTTCCTGAACTTTCATCGAGGGATCACTTTGCGTTTTTTAGAATCTCATCTTTTTTTGAAACAATCGTGTCAATATTTCCATTCTCCACGAGATATTCCATCTGTATTCCACCGGTGATATCGATACCTAGATTGAGCTTTACAAAGAGTGGCGAAAGAAGTGATACGATCAAGAGACTAAAGGCAATACCGTAAAAAAAGAAACGATTTTTTGTAAATGAGAACATAGAGAAAAGTTAAAAATGAACACCAGTTATTCACGCACATTTATACGAGTAACACTCTAAAAGTCAAAAGAATTCATAATAATACGCTTGCGGTTTTCCTTCCCTTAGGATATACTTACCTCATGCAGTATAAGATTCCAATTCAGATCGAAAATGAAGATGTGATTGTTGCGGGGCTTTCCCTCCGTCAACTCACTATTATTATGGTATGGTCATGACTCGCATATACGATCTTTAAGTCCATGGAAACTTCGGCTTGACCAGAAGTGGCACTTATTGTCGCACTTCCATTTGTCGTTATCGGTCTCGTTATAGCTCTTTTAAAAATTGCTGAAATGACCTTTCTCCCATGGCTTCTCAACCTCATTCGACTTTCTCTGAATGCTCGTACACGTCTTTGGTCACAGGGGACTGATGGTTACTCTGACATAGATATTGGGCATGTTTCGTCCACAGATAATCGCCAAAATCATGAAGCCAATAAAACCATCGAAACTCGTATGAGCGAACGAGATGATGCTGATCTTCAAATTTTCAAACTCTAATTATGGATACAAAAATAGAAAAATCCGTGAAATCAAACAAAAGACCAGAAAAAGATGCGAGTACTGAACGCTACCTTCCTTTTACCGAGATTCGAGATAATATGATTATCATGAAGGATGGATCCTCCCGTATGGTACTTCGTATTCACGCACTGAATTTTAATCTCAAAAGTACCGAAGAACAAGATGCTATCCTCATGAGTTATCAACGATTTTTAAACTCACTGAATTTTCCAATCCAGATTATTATCAGATCTCTCAAGGTCGATATCGAAGCCTATATCAATCGTCTCAAAAATCTCGCCATCAAACAACAAAATAGCCTCCTCCAAGAACAGACGTATCGCTATATTGATTTTCTCGTGAACCTTATTGATCTCGCACAAATCATGAAAAAAGAATTTTTTATCGTTGTACCTTTTGATTTTGAGAATAATGAAAGTATTCGAAAAACAGATATTTTCTGAGTATTTCGTACTTTTTGGTCAGCACTCTCTCAGGAAGAATCCGTTTCAGATATCCGTCTCAAGCGTTCCCGTCTTGATAAGCTCAAAAAGTGAAATTTTGAGAGACTTTCTACCGTCAAAATGTCACTCGAATCTATCGGACTCAAAGCAGAAGAAGTCAAAAAAGAAGACCTTATAAAACTCATCTATAATTACTATAATCCACGTCTCAAAACAGAAAATATCCTGAAATCGGATACCACGGAGATAAATATAGAAAAATAAATTACCACCACTTCAATCTTCTTATGTCTCGCACCCTTCTGCCGGCGGCAGCGCATATCATCTGTGAACATGGAAGTCATGTTCTTCTTATTAAACGGTCACTTTCTATCGATACCTGGCCTGGATATTGGGCTTTTCCTGGTGGAAAAATAGAAGACGGTGAGTTTTTTCGTGAATGCGCGATTCGAGAACTCGAAGAAGAAGTAGGGCTCGATGCAAAAGAAGAAAACATCATTTCGGAAGTTATCATCATGAGCCGAAGTGTTCAATGAGTCAGGCTCGGGTATTTTTGACTTGTGAAAACATGGAATGGCGCTCCAGAAATCCTTGAGAAAAACCTCGCGACAGAATTTGGATGGTTTTCTCGTGATGAACTCCCAACGCCCTTCATACCTACACATAGACAAGCACTTGAGGCAATTGATAGCGGAGAAATATATGTAGAATATGATATTGCTCCATAAATGATGAAAAAACCAAAAGCACATATCACGGGAAAACTTCTCTTCCAATGAAAAAAAGTGCTATTTATGCACCATGATGAACCACATTATGTACTGACAAAATTTTTATCAGGGTCGTATATTTCCTGAGATATGGTTTCTGCTTATATCGTTACTCCGAGAGAATCATGAAGACTTCCAGAAGTTCGTATCGACCAACTATTAGAACGCTCGAATGACACACTGCTCGG
Organism: Candidatus Altimarinota bacterium; assembly: GCA_031417875.1. Classification (GTDB taxonomy): domain Bacteria; phylum Patescibacteriota; class Gracilibacteria; order BD1-5; family UBA2023; genus JABFSX01. Next base: position 3,427 of record JANOWM010000099.1, on the reverse strand, counting down.
TACATTTATGGATGAAAATGGGGAAACGATTTTTTCTATCTTAAAAGAACAAGGAAATTTTACAAAAAAATTTTCTCGCATTCCACCAGGGCATGAGTTCGGTGATATTATCATGTGCAAATTTTCTAAAACGTGAGAACTGTTACTTTTGCAAAAATTCGCAAAGAAAAACGACTTTGATGTTGACGAGAGAATTTTATTTGCGACTTCGGGTATACGGACGGAATTTTCTAAAAAAGTCGTCGATGAAGCGAAACAAAAAGATCATGATGAGTCATCCATTTCTCATCGTCGAGATTTTAGGGATTGGTATACGCTGACGATTGATGGGGCAGATGCCAAAGACCTTGATGATGCTATCTCTATTCGTGAAAGGTCTGAGGGTGGATATACACTCGCGGTACATATCGCTGATGTGAGCGAATACGTTACAGAGTGAAGCGCACTGGATAGTGAGGCTCTCGAGCGTGGAACGAGTGTGTATACTCCATGAAAAGTAGTGCCTATGCTTCCGGAAGAACTCTCAAATGGACTTTCGAGCCTGCATCCTGGGAGCCCAAAGCTCACACTTTCCCTTATCATGGAAATAGATGATCGAGGAAATGTTATGAGTACGGAAGTCATGGAAGGTATTATACAGAGTTCGTACCGTGGAATATATGAGGAAATAGAGGATATTCATACTGGAAAAAAAGAATGTAGTGATATGGAACTTATGACGTCAATTTCACTACTCTATCAGCTCTATGAAATTCTCAAAAAACGAAGAGCCAAAGAAGGGAAAATTCAGTTCGAATCGACAGAAACTTATTTCCACTTTGAAAAATGAGGAGATACAAAAAAAGAGCAAATTCCTCTCTCAGTCGAAAAAAGAAAACGTCTTGATGCTCATATGCTCATCGAAGAATGTATGGTACTCGCGAATGAAGAGATAGCAAAATGGTGTCAAAAAAAAGACATTCCTTTTCTTTCGCGTGTACATGGTATTCCCGGAAAAGAACAAGACCGGTTTATTCGCTTTATTATGAAACGAAATAATCATCACGTTTCTCCCTCGCGAGATCTTCATCCAAAAGATCTAAACGAATTTATGAATTCCTTAGAAGCTCAGGATATATATCTCTACTCAAAACTCCTTCTTCCCAAGATGGCAAAAGCACTCTACAAAGATCGAGCAGAATGACATTTCGGCCTGGCTTTGGAGTATTATGCGCATTTTACCTCACCCATCAGGCGATATCCAGATCTCCAAATACACCGTATTATCAAGGAATTTCTCCGAAAAAATCTTACCCCAGAAAGAAAGATTCACTATAAAAAACTTCTTCCGAAAGTAGCTCGTCATACGAGCGAATGAGAACGACGAGCTGAAACGATCGAACGACAGTTTGACAGTCTTTATGCGTGCCGGTATATGAAAGAGCGAATTTGAAATATATTTTCAGGTCGTATCTCGTGACTTTCAGAATTTGCACTTTTTATCGAACTCGAAAATGGAATCGAGTGAACGATTCCTCTCGCGAGAAATATGTTTCGTCTTGATGAAACAGGGAGTCAGCTCTTTGATCAGAGAAAAAAAATAATTGCCACTCTATGATCTCCTAAAAAAGTAAAAATAGAGAGTGTCGATATGAAAGAACGTCGAATCTATGTTTCGGAGTATTTATAGATATTTCTCTCTACATTCCTACTATTCCTGTCATCTTGCTTATCAGGATCTCCTATTCCTGTCATTCCTGCGAAGGCAGGAATCTTGTTTCTTTCCATCCTTTTGTGACCAAAAGGATGGAAAAGTCTCGGGGGAAAGCCAAACTCACTCAGTACTCGCTTCGCTCTTCCTAGTACTGTTTTTCATCACCGTTCAAACAGAGTCTTCCCCCCGAACCCCCATTTGCTGTTTATCATCCATTTTCTCGTATATTTAGCCTTCCTGTCATTCCTGCGAAGGCAGGAATCTAGTGTTTCTATCACCTTACTAAACGGGAATAAGAGAGAAAGCGTTTCTTTTTTGACAAATAGCGTATTTTTCATATCATTTTCCCATGTTTTAGAGGATTATGTGCGAGAGAGAAGTGATTTTTCATAGAAAAATACCTGATTTTCCACATACTCTGTATTATTTTTTGTCTATTTTTCATGCCAGTTACAAAGGACGACCATCAGGACGATTACTACGCAAATGTTCAGGCATCCAAAGATGCAAATGGAGAAGATAAAAAGCCCCTCAAGCTCAAGCTCAAGGCGGTGGTGAAGAAACCGGTCAGCGAAGAAAGTCCTCAAGAGGAAAAAGAGGTTAAGGTGATGCCTCAGGCTCGACTCGTCGAGCGAGAACACGCATCTGAATGACTCATGCGCAGAGTGATGAAGTGAGAAAAAACTGAAAAATGACCAGATGAGAAAAAACGACCAGTTATCTCCTTTAAAAAAGTTGATTCCACTCTGAAGGTCCTCGAAAACCGTCCAGTGATGCAGCTTCCACCGAGTGAAAGATATCAAAAACGTCCCCAAAAATCTCCTGAATCGGATTCCCAAAATCGTAGTAATCAAACGTCCCATCCGCCACGTATGCGCGATGATGTAAAACCGATGTTTCAGCGTGAAATCGGATTCTCTACTCCCAATCGCGATGGAACCGCCAAAAAACAACACGCTGGTAAAAAATGATTTACCGTAGAAGATGGGAAGAAACGATGACTCAAAAGTATCGGATGAGAAGATGATGGGAGTTTTCGACGCGGACATAAAGTAAGTGGAAAAAGAAAGGAAAAATCCCTCGAAGATATCACACAAATCCTCGTTGATAGAACAGGACAAGAAGTCTCTATAACAGGTGTTATATCAGTCAAGGAGTTTTCAGACAAAATAGGAGTGCCAGTGGCAAAAATTATCGCAGAACTCATGAAAAATGGTGTTCTCGTGACGTTGAATGCTCCTATAGATTTTGATACGTGCTTCCTTATCGGATCCGCATTTGGCATCACGGTTATTAAAGAAATTTCAGAAGAGGCCTCAGTGACAGATCTGATGGATGGAAATATCGAGTATCTTCTTCATGAAGAAGATACTTCTCACTTTGTCACCAGATCTCCGATTATTTCGGTGATGGGACATGTGGATCATGGAAAGACGTCCATTCTCGACTATATCCGAAAAACCACAGTGGCATCAGGTGAAGCTGGAGGAATTACTCAAAAAATTGGTGCCTACCAAGTCACTCGAAATGAAAGACGTATCACGTTTCTCGATACTCCGGGACATGAAGCCTTTACGATCATGCGAGCTCGTGGAGCCAAACTCACAGATATTGCCGTTATCGTCATTGCAGCTGATGAAGGAATGAAACCACAGACGATAGAGTCTATCAATCATGCCAAAGAAGCAGGAGTTCATATTATCGTTGCGGCGAATAAGATGGATAAACCAGGAG
>JANOWM010000098.1:0-17302 GCA_031417875.1 Candidatus Altimarinota bacterium | reverse complement strand
TGGAGGATTAAGACCTACCTGAGATCCGTAGTACACTTTTGGTTTATGGGATTTTCTATTTCCAGTAGGGGCATGATCATACGTTACCTGTTCGAGAAATTTATTAAAAACTCAGGTTTTTACTCGCTTCATACGCTCTACTTGGATCTTCTGAGCATGCTCGAGAACGAGATCTATACGACGTCATTCGATAGCTGAAGTAAAGACCACCGGCGCATAGGAAAGAAAATCAAATTTTTTGGATAGATACACCATATATCTATCAAGTATGGTATCCGTATTCACTCCTGGTTTTGCGAGTACTTTATCCCACTTATTCAGAACCAAAATAACTCACTTTTTTTCTTTTATTGCTTCTCCGACGATATGTTCATCCTGATGAGTAATGCCATCAAATGCATCGATCACAATAGCAACCACATCAGCGCGCTCGACAGAATGAAGGGCCCTGAGAACGCTCCATTGTTCAATATTCGCACTTCCAATCTTTCATGCACGTCTAATTCCAGCCGTATCAATCAGGCATATCTCTTTCCCCTGAAATTCAATAATCGTATCGATGGCATCTCTGGTCGTTCCTGGAAGATCTTTGACGATGGATCGTATCTTCCCCGAAATAGCATTTACGAGTGATGATTTCCCGACATTTGGACGACCGATAATAGCGAGCTTCAGAACTCAATCATCAACTGAAGTATCTTTGAGAAAACTAAATTCTTGTTTTTTGAGTTCTTTGGCAATTTCTTTTTTGAGAGCATCAAATCCTCTATTTTGTACGGCGCTCATAGGAATGACTTCTCCGAGACCCAGGGAAAGGAGATTGTAAGCCTCGAGATCCCTTTTTGGATTATCAGATTTATTGGCAATAATAATTACTTTTTTTCCTGATTTTCGCAGTTTTTTTACGATATATTCATCAAAATCTGTCATTTTATCATATTCGAGAACGAGAAGAATGAGATGAGCATGAGAGATGGCATCATCCGTTCGATCACGAACATCAGATAAAAGTATTTCATCATCTCCGATAACGATACCTCCACTATCAGAAAGAATATAGGAAATTTCATTCTCTTCATCATCAATATGTTGTTCGATGATATCTCGTGTCGTATTCTCTATATCAGAAACAATCGCAATCCTGTGGCCTGAAATGGCATTAAAGAGTGATGATTTCCCGACATTTGGTCTTCAGACGATGGTAACGTGTGCAATCATAATTTTAGTAAGGATGGGAGAATACCGAAAAAGAAAGAAAATGCAAGGCTATTTAAGCGTATAGAAAAATGCTGTTTTATAAGAAAGACTTCCTACCTTGGTATTTCATTGTTGGAATGATACTCGTATAAAATCATCCTGGACTCCATAAGAAAGAGAATACTGAGAAGAAAGTATATAGATATTTCCATCTTGAGTAATAGCAAGAACTGCCTGGTATCCCCCATCAGTAATATACCATCCAGAAGGAATACTTGGGTCATTTGGAGCTGCTTTTATCGCCTGATAGGGACTATCTATAACGAGTTCTCATTTAGGAAGAGAAGATGTCATATTTGTCGTGATGTCAACTCCTTCAGGAAGTACGAGAGATTGTTCATATATACTCTTTCCTGTATCATCTTCGAGAATAAATTTCATAGGATTTGTTGTGTTGGCAGCCTTTACAGAAACAGAATAAGTAGGTGGAATGCCGGTAATAACTCCATTTTCACTCACAGCTATCCTTGATACGCCATTCTCGATGATAGCACCAATCTTTGTAAAGTAGCTTCCACTCATGAAATTTCATCCACTATGTGTGAACAGAGGATCCGGAGAAATCATAGTAATGTCAGATCATTGTCGTGCTCGGAAGATATGAATTGGCTCCTCGTTAATCGTTTCAGAAATTTGTCACATGGTCCATCCTGTCGATGTAACATTCGTAATTTCTGGAATTGGAGAATATATTTCGAGTTTTATAACTTTATAACTCGTATTTCATACCTCATCACGAACTCTCATGATAAAATTCGTTGTATCTAGTGATTCATGTGGTAAAATGATAAGATTATCCCCTTCTATTTTCATTCATGTAGATGAAAGAGAAAAATCATCATCAGCGATCCCATTTTTATTGTCATCTACTCGGATATCTCCATCGATCATAACATTAAATGTGTGCATTTCTGATATGAAATCATGTAAGTTATACGTCTTTTGGGCATACACAGGAACTCTGATGGTATCTGGAAAATCGATAATAGGCGCTCCTGAATCAGCACTCATTTGGGGTGAGAGAAGTATCACATCCGTGAGTGTTCGATTCGGATCAAGTCTCGTGAGCCGAGCACTATAGTTTCCATTCGGATAGGTAATAGTTGTCGAGTAACTATCTGCTCTCTCTCCGAGAGACCTGAGCATATACGATCCTCACGGCGGGAGCACGAGGATATTTCCAGTAGTATGTTCACGAATTTTAAAAGATCCGAAAGACGATATGAGGCGCATTTCAGCGATGAGTGGCATTCATCTATAGTCATCACTATATGGGTAGGTCCCCTCTCCTTCAGACATACCAAATGAATACGCTTTTCCATTTGTGACTCGTCATTTTTGAGTCCCTGAGAACTTATAAGAAGTATATGGATCAAGTGTGAGAGTCGTAGATGCTCCTGTTCAGTCTAATAAAAGAAATGAGAATGGCTCACTTCCTGTATAGAGAGTACGACCTACAGGAAGTGAAAAAGTAACTCCTCAGCTCAAAACAGTAATCTTTGGCCCAAGAAGTGAAAATGAATCAGGATCAGAGACAGAGAGAAGTGATCTGAGAATTGGCTGACTGGTGAACAAGGCCGAACCGGTAGTGCCTAAACCTCCATCTTCTCGATAAAAATCGATAACATGCGTCTGCGTATCTACATCATCATGTGATCAAATTTTGAGCATATCCCACTCAAGATAGCGATCATAGAACGACATTCTCCATTCCTTTTCATCGCTCGATGCGGGTGTAAATGTAAGGGAAAGTGTTTTGGGAGTACTTTTTATTTCATGAAAAAAGTTTGGAGCATTCGGATAAGGGGCATCTACCGTAAGTGAAGATATCTGCAGGGTGGTATCTTTGTGATCAGATCTATGCGTTGGTCCACTATATTTGATATAAAGAGCGCCATCTTGTACGAACAGATAATCCTTATCACTATCTTTATCGATATCGATAGCCTCTATTGGAAGCTCACTGTCAACATCCTCATTATAGTCAAAAAGGCGTGTCTGATTTCATGAAGGTGTGAGTATATAAATTCCTTGGTAATTTGGCATATATCCATTTGGAATGTTCATAGCGCTTGATAGAGAGGTAGTCCCACCAAGCGATCCTAGGGCTAGTCTATCTAGCCTTGCTAGAAGTCAGTGAAGTGATGATGTCAACGCAACTTTGCCTTTACTTTCCTCGATCGGATGAGTCAGTACTCTTTCATTCATATGAGTATACTCATCGAGAAGTTTTTGAGGGAGTGAATTTTCTTCACGGGAAACGAGTTTTCCATAGGTTCTCTCTTCAAAAGAAAGACTCGTTATATTTTCCTCTTGGAGAAGATCGATGACATTTTGAAGTCATGCTGTATCATCATGTTCCGATTGAATGTAACGAATAAGTGTATCGTATTTTTTATTGTGGTCTTTTGTAAGAGTCGCAATAATAGTACTCGTTTCTATATCACTTTTTTTCAGGGCCGAAAGAAGTTTTTCTTTTCACTCATGCTGTCATGATTTTTCGAGTTCTGAGATAAGATGTGCCTGAAACTCTTCGACTACAAGAAGTTCTCATTCATCTTTTGCTATTTCTTGTCGTAGTGGATCAAAAAGCGTCATGAGACTTTCATATGTAGGGAGCATAGCTCATGGCGTAAGGTTTATAGTCTTTTGTGGGACTCAAATACGGACGTCTGGAGCTATTTTTTTTGGGATTCATCGACCAAGATCACTGGTAAATTCATTTATCGGCTTCACAGCCTGTTTTGCAAATTCTGTGATGAACTCAGATCTGAGTTCAAAATTTACATGAGTGGAAACTTTGATTTCTCGAATCGACGGAAGGGTAAATTCTGGAAACTTTATACCAAGAAAATCAAATGAGAGCTTTCCTTGCCTTTCTGTTCTTTTGGCGATGACATCACCCACTTCTCACTCAGGGACCAAAAAAGTATTACTTAAAAAACAATGAATGCTTCCTACCAATTTAAAAATTTTCAGTGCTACTGCAATGGAAGAAAGAAGTTTTGGAACTTTTGGTGGAGGAGGGAGATTTGGAAGTGCGAGCTTCGGAAGAGATGGAAGGGATGGAAGATCCGGAAGGGATGGAAGTGCAGGAAGTGTCGGAAGGGATGGAAGTGAGAGGGCAAAACTCGGACCGCTTGGAAGTGAAAGACTCGGAAGAGAGGGAAAGCGGATAGGTTTGACATTGAGTACAAAGTCTGGAACTGAGATATTTATCCCGAGTCGAATATCTGAAATATCGAGAACAATATCTGGCCAACGAGGAAATCTAATAATAGGAGGACTTGGAATGATGGCTGATAGGAGCTTAAACTTCCAGTGTGTGCTATCATACTTTTGATTTCTACAGACTCCACATTGTTTGCTCGTATCACTAAATACATCGAGAATTGGTTGCCATGATTCAGCTATAGCCTTGAGAAGAACAAAGAGCTCTGCCCATTTTTTAAATCTTACACCATTATCTTTTATCCACCCCCCGAGAACCTGTCGAACTGTTTCTACATTACAAAGAAGCTCTGACATATACCGTTGTTTCCATGTGACGTATTTCTGGAGTTTCTCTGGGAATTTTTTATAGTCATTAATAATTCGAATATTTTTTTGGAGTGAACTCATAAATCATCATGAATTTAAAGCAATTTTTTCATCAGCACACTCTTTTGTTGATTTTCCGACACACCAAGATGACATCATACGATCCAGTTCTTGAGAATAATTCTCCAAAGTTTGCGCATATTTATCGATATCTGCTCTATTTGCCCATGGTATGTCGATCGGAAGGCTCACTCGGCGAATATTTAGAAATGGGAGCTGTCCGATGAGCTTATATGCCGCCTGAACTGACGCAAGTCATCCTGCAGCACTATCAAGCGTTTTTCAGATGCCTCCATCGAGTACATTATTTGCACCCTGTTGAAAGCTATTTCAGAGTGCTGATTTTCATGACGTTTTTCATCTCAGTGAATCAGTGAATTTGGTGCTATCATAATTTTTTCCCATTTCTGTTTGTAGATTTTTCACTGATTGTCCACTGTATGCATCAGACAGTCTTTTCTGAAAATTCTTCCAGTTTCCATCAAATTGCATATTTGAACCAACGACTCATGGCCAGATAATGACGAGACTTGGGGCTGTAAATAGTGCATTCACAATTTCTTCAGACTGACGAGTCACCCAATCCATAATAAGATCTGGGAAGGCTGGAACTCTTCCATTTTTCACCTTCACAATCTCTCAAACAGAGAGTGGTTTTGAAGTATCAATCTCGATCCCTACTTCTGAAGAAGAACTCGAGCTTCCTCAGATACGTATGGCTGGTCAGAGAGTGATATTACGAGATGACCGGGAACTTAACTGATTATAAAGAGTGCTTCGGGATGAAGAAGTTGGGTTTTTTATATATGAAATAGCGCTTTCTCGAATTTTTTGATCTTCTATTTTTATCCCTTCACGAGTGTTTGCCTTCACCTGACAGCTTGCAGCATTCCAAACATCCTTGGTAGAACCAAGTCCTGAGAATCATTTCACATTTCCATCAGCACGAGATCAGTCTCATTTACAAAATGGCATAGCTTTTGCCATAACTATACAGTTTCCTCACTGAACAAGACCGAAAAGTGGAGGCGGAGGAAGTCGTCATGTTGCATTTGCTGGTCATGAAAAACAGAGAGCTGCTCACATTCCGAGAGTGAGAGTCGGTGTCACATATATTCGAATGGCATTTGTTGGGTCCCAGTTTCCGAGCATTCATCCAGGACTTGGAAGATTGGCGGTACACGTAGATGAAAATCAGATGGGAGATGCTGGAAAGACTGCAGGAACTGGGAAGCATCACCATGGACCATAAATAGGCACTCAGGTAATTCCAGAAAAAAGTGGAACTCCTGTCTCTGGAATGAGTGGCGCAATAGGAAATCAAAATATAGTTGGAGCACTTCCAGGCGCAAGTGGTGCCCAGTTAATAGGAAAACTCATACATGAACCTCATCCAAATCCACATGAAAGTCCATCAAAGAAATCTTGCATCATAGATTCAATGTTCTCTACCGCTCTATCATCAAATCCAATATCCATAGTCAGTGTTGACGATGTTTTATTCATCCGAACCAGTGGACGAGATGAGCTCGTAGATGAAGAAGACAAATTTTTGTACTGAGTGGTGAGTTCAGCTGGTGTCATATTTTCTATACTGTCAGGAATGCTATTTTTATCACTATCGGCGAGGCGAGATTTGAGGCTTTCCGGAAGTTCAATAGGCGAAAAGCTTCGAGTTCATCTCGTATATGTCCGAATTGCGGACTCAGACCTCCAGATAATAATATCAGCACCACACGATTCTGTTGCCTCAAATCATATATCTCCATAAATATCATCTCACGATTCTCATCATTCGAGTTTTCATACCATCATGTTTCCATGTTTTGTCGGCAGAACTCTGAGCTCAAACGAGATAACGATAGATGCCCCAGCTGGTATGTCTACTCAGAGAAAAGAAGCATCATATTCTCACACATTTAGTTTTGAAAAATTACGAGTCACTTTTTCTCCATTTAATACCACATCGTATGTTTTTGTATCTGAACTATCAAACATACTTGGGAGAGTATCGAGATAATTTATATTTTTTATAGTATTATCTCCAGTATTTTTTATTACTATTTCTTGTCGTACTCGATCTCATGTACTTATATATGGGTTCGTAAGATTTTTCCAAGTACGTGTTACTTCGAGATTATATCATGGAGCGTACTGACTTTTGATATATGTTTCAGTAATTGATCAGAGAGATGAATTTTCTGGAGTTGATATATTATTTGCAAAAGCTTTCTCTAAATCCTTATTATCGGTACTGATGCTCGTATCAGTAGATGAGAGAATGCGTGAGTGCTGGTAGTATACCTCTGATTGGAATACACTATCACCAACGTCACTTCATCATCATCCACTCGTCACACCAAATTTATCACTCGGAATCTGTGGAAGTCCATCAAATTTTATAGCTCATCCATGAGATTCTCAAATATTGGAAAGAGTAATTCAGAGAGTTGATTCGAGTTGAACTTTATGAAAAGTTCCTATCTGGGAAGTTCCATATAAAATAGAAAGTTCTCATCACTCAGTCAGGACAACCACATCATCTTTCCCATCGTTATCCATATCATAGATCTTAAACTGTGTGACTCATACAGGAGTACTCCCATTATCGATGGTGATATTTTGTCGCGAAAATCTCCGCTTGTTATTGTCTACGAGGATAATGTTTCATTTATTATCAACTGAAAGTATATCTGCATAGCCATCTCATGTGAAATTTCCGAGAAAAAGTCCACGTTCCAAAAGATCTCCAAGGTATGCGATTTGTTCTCGTGTTCGAAATCGTGATCACATATTCAGGATAAGGCTTACTGCCCCATTTCCATCCACAGTAACGATATCATCAAGTCCATCCTTATCCATATCTCGGAGACTGTATGAAACGACCGAAGAAGAAATACTTGATGTTAATCTCGTTCAAATGCTACGATCAATTCATTCCTCCACAGTACCAACAGCCATATTATCCACATGTGCCACGGGATCTCACATATTAATGAGCGTATAGGTATGGAACCACTTTGTGGCCTCCCCGACCGTATCGCCTCACGCATATGAAAGAAGGGTCGTATTCTTTCATTTCCATCAGATTCCTGGATTATCTCGTGTCTCTCCAAAAGAGTCAATACCACTTGGTCATACCTTGGTTTCATCGATGATAGTATCTTTTGTCTTTTGAAAAAAGGTATACCCATATTTCCCGGAACCAAAAGTGTCAAACGAAGTTTTTTCATAAGATATACTAGAATTTGCGTCGATATACGGTGTATTTTTTTGAGCTGTGTTTACCGATGCTTGTCAAATTGTAGGAGAAAGATCAGCACGAGTAGTAATATAAAGATTTCAAATACTTTCATTGCCATACTTTAGTGTCATACCAATTCCTCTTAATTCGCTCTCACTGTACTCGAAACTCACTCCAGGTATTGGAGTAATCTTCCCGTTTGAGTCAACAGAGAGGAAAACACTCCCGTTATTTGAAAGCTCAAGCTTTTTATCAGAAGTATTACCTGATACCGTAAATCCAAGGCTCGAATTTGGAGTCAACTTTACTTCTGAGCGTGAATCAGTATGGATGCTATTACAAAGGTTTCCACAGGCAGTAAGTATCGGATTTTCGAGAGGATAATACAGCTTGGTAATATTTTTTTCTTTGACACTATCTCGAAAATTAATAAGTGGATATCCCTCCTCAAGTACCACAGAGGAGGTAATAATAACATCTTCTTGGTCGTGATTTATAAGCACATTACCACCTGGGGAAACCGAGAGAAAAATATCTTTTTTATATGGAGAGTCGAGAAGTGTGGAGACTGCTAAACTTTGTGAATTGTTTGGGTCAGAATTATAGAGGATATCCTCTCATTCCCGCAGATATGACTCACCATAAAGAACTGTGTAACGAGCATTGTAATCGGGAAGAAAATCAAATGATTCACGAATTCCAACAACATAGTGGGCATAGTATGGAATTCATTTAACGCTATGATTTCCGCTTGCATCTGTATAGTAAATTTCTGATGACTCAAGTGAAGGAACTGTGAGCGTGTAGTATCATCACTTTTTGGGAACTTTTAGCACTCATGCGGAGAGTGAAACATTTTGTAAAGTTTCAGTATTTATACGGAGCGTTCCTGCAAAAATACTCTCCACTATATTTCCATAGCGATCATTAACCCTAAAGGTAATGTCATTCTCTCATTCATCGGCACTTATATAGAGTGGGACTCATGCCTGCAAATTGATTTCTGCATCTTCGATATCTCACAAGCCTGGAATACTGATTTTTACTTTCTGTTTTCATGCCTTCTTTCCAGGAGAATAGATAAATGTCTCTGTTTTCCCATTATTTATCACCAGTGCTTCCTTTGGAAACAATCAGGCTTCTTCAGGAACCTGGAGTGAAACAACAGATCGAAATCATGTCAGTTCATTTCAGGAAGTATCTGTAATCTTGAGATGGGAGGTAACATCTTTTCATCCTACCTGAAGTGGAGCATCAAAGGAAAGAATAGCGCGTGCACCATCGATAACTTTCATTGTGGAATTCATCTTGATGCCTTTGGTATCTGTGACATTTATTTGCATACTTCCTACCGTATCAGATCATATGACAAATGAGAGATTTGATTCGAGGGTGTCAAAAGTCATCGTCGTTTTCTTTTGCCCGCTAGCATCGCGGATATATCCTCCACTCACCTCAACTGTCAGCGTATGAAGATCAGGACTGATAGGATAGTCTTTACTATCTTCAAGTGAGATCATCATAAGGGTCGTTGATCCTACTTTAAGCATCGTAGAAACAGGGTTTAAAACGATTTTTGAAAGATTTCCAGCTCGAGTAGCCAGGGTCGTTTCTCCTGATCTTCCGTCTTTGTCTTCAAAGGTAAATCTTTTTATTCCAACGGTATCAATATAATTTTTAGGGAGAATAAAATCAGACTGACCAATAGTAAATGATGGAAGTGGCACTCCTGAAATATCATCGATGACACTGACTCTGATTGGATATACAGGAGGAGTACTTGCTCACAACTCATTCATGACCTGTATATCAAATGTTATGTTATTTTCATTATTTGTGACATCTATAAAGGGAATGATTATTCCCTTTATCTTTGGAGAGACTTCTAAATACTCACTTCTTATTTTCACTTTTATGACATCGGATGATTTTTCGAGTACTGATCCATCTGGAAGTACTATAGTGAGTATAGCACGGAAATTGAGTGTTCATTTACGAGATTTCGAAGACAATATCACCTTTCATCATGCTCCATTTACTGGAAGTGCCCTTGGTGAAATATTTATATATTTTTCTATATCTGTAAGAACTATATCCTTCCCTGTCTCATCAACCAAGGAAACAGGTTCTATCCTCATGATAGACCGTGGTGGCAACTCCATGTCTTTTTCATCCTTCGCAAAGTGGAATCATGCCTCCATACTATCATCATATTTCATCGAGGTTCTCGGGATCGTATAATAAAGTTTGCCTCACTCATAAAAGGCCTTCATTTTTTCAGTATTTGATGAAAACGACGGAGGTGGCGAGACAATACGAGAAATAGTATTCGTCGATCCAACAGAATTTGATGAGCATGATCCTGCCATAATGCGAGGAGGAAGGAGTGTTCGTATCCAGCACATAATAGCTCCTGGCCAAGCAAAAATATCTACTCATTCTGGCGGTCAACACTCATCACTATTTCCATATGGATTTGATTCTTCTCCTTTGTATGGTTCAGAAATATTGAGCCCATTTATCTCTCTGAGACGGAGATCATACGCTGCTGAGATATTTGCGATTTCAGGATCTATATTTTCTTTAGAAGCTGGAACAAATGGAGCAAGTCCGAGGTAGGCGATATCATACCCACCGGATTTTATCGGATATTTTGGTGGCTGTAACGTAGTAGCAGTTCATGTATACTCCCGTGAGTATGAAAGTGATGTCTCTATTGCTGTCTTATATTTTTTTGTTACATCAGGAGTGAGCCAGTTGCGAGCTCGTAAGATAGCATCGATAGTAGCATCTGATATATAGTTATTCCAGTCGATTGGAGTAGATGGAATAGCTCCACTAACAAGCTGTGATTCGATATTTGGTGCTGCTGGGGTATAACTTGTATTGTTTTCCTGGGCGATAATAGCATTCCATGTCGTCTCTGAGATTCATTTGAGCCATGCACGAATAGCGAGAGCATCTCCTGCTGGTGCTTCAAAGAAGTTTGGATAATTCAGTCGTACGATATTTCATTTTGGCGTCAAAAACTCGACATATCGAATCATATCCACCGGAAGAGATGGTGTGACTCCGTTTGCTTCTGCGGCTTGTATCTCCTCATCCGTGGGTGAGACATGACGTAAGATGGAAGGGATGGTTCGAAATGACACATCTTCACGGATGCTTGTATCAGTCGTGGTCATATCTTCACCTGATCAGAGTGTTGTGGAGCAAGTTCTTGCGGCCGTAATAAATGGAGCACCATTAAGTGACATCGTTCCGACTAGACATGCTTTTGTCTGAAAATAATTTATAGACTCTGTCCATCATGGAATCATCGAAAGGGTATCGTGTTCAGTAATACAGGTATATCGTGGTGCTGGATTCCCGAGATTTTCTGGGCACTGAAATCCAGTGGTATTCCACTCCTTTGGGGAACCAGCTGTACATGTAATGGTTTCTGAATTGTAGCTATTAATCTCTACATTGTAGCTATATTTATATGGGGTCTTGAGTCCATATTGATATCGCGAATCCATACAGTCAGCAATCGAAGGTGGTGACAAACGTGTTGTTTCGATCATTCCTCCAAGTGAAAAAATGTTTTCACTAAATCCCTTTATTTTCATATTTCCACCAGGAGGATCCTTCATGATGTTACTTGGGTCTTGTGATCCCACAACCCGCAAAAGGGTGTTTCATCACCAATAGGAATCAATCTTTGGTTTTCCTGTAGTCGTATCAAAACACATATACTTCTGGCTCTTATGAAGCGTTACGAGTTCTTCTGTATCGACCTTAAGTTTTTCAGCTTGTGCCTCAGTGGTATTCACATCATAGGCAACATTTGCTTCGATGAGAACATCTTTTCAAAACTGACTCACATGACTCTTTGAGCCTCGAGCAATACTACACTGTGATGGATTCGTGATAGATGATGACTTTTGACCGAAGAAGTAGACATCATATTTTCACCCAGAACTTGTTACATTTTCTGCTATTGGAATCTTTCTTGCTAAACCACCTATCACCCCATCAATAGTATCCATCAGTCCACTGTTTGCTTCTTTGAGTGTACTCCGGGCTATCTCATCCATAACTGTCATCTGGAGTGGGGCAAGATCGGCGCGAATGGTGGTTCCAGAGTTGTATCGTCCAGCATTGTGGATATTTGCGAGGGCTTCTGAAAGAGTATTTTTATTGATAATGGATTGAAAATCCTTGAGCATCGACATAATCGGATTCTTGGTATGAATATCCTGCATTTCAGTGATGGTTTTATCATCAAAGCCATTTCAGCCTGGGTCAATACCCAGTGATGTGAGGTAATCGTTTTGTTCTTTGTTTTTAGACGCATCGAACTGTAAGAGTGCACCATTTATATCCTTGAGGAGGTATTTTGTAAAACGCTTGTACGCGATATTTTCAGCATTTGACATGGAGAGTGCATACTGAAAAAGACTTCGAAAATTTACACTTTCTGACTCATACTCCCCATCATAATAAAAGACTCGCGGTGGTGTGGATGTTGGAACAAACTTTCCTGTTTTCGTATAAAAATTATGTGTTTTATCGAGAAACGCGGATATTTTATCTTTATCCTTTTGTGCATCCCAGGACCTTCATACGGAAGGACTAATAACTCCATGCCAGATTTCTGCTTCTATTGCTTTTCTTAGTGGATCAGCTGGTGCCTTGTAGAGAGCAGATTTATCATCATAGACAAATGCTTTATCGACAAAATCAACATACGGATAAAGGCTCGGAAATATCGATCCTTCATCGGAAACCATAGGGATGGAAATATTTCAGATAAGAATAGTTCCGACGAGTCGTGAGATTCCATCTCCCCCATCTCATTCATAGTAAAGTTTTTCATTTTTTGTAGCGATTTGAGCTGGATTAATTCATGAATCCACGACAAAAAGTGAAACTCTCGTATCACCAAGATATCCCTGAACATCCTCCGAATATCTTTTGATTTTTGGTCTGAGAGTAGCGTACGTGTCATTATCTACAAAGATGGAAACAATATCTCGATATTGCTCAGACTTCGCTTCAACACGAGGAAAAAGCTCTACATGAATCGTCTGTGAAATGACGAGAATGAGAATAAGTCATCCAGCGATATATTTTGACATGAGAAATGACATCCAATTTTTTCGCATATTTTGGGAATAATATATCCTTTTTTTCCTGTAATGCAAAGGAGAAATGAGGAAAAAATGAAAATAAATTCGACAAACATATATTTTTGTATATTATTCGCCGGTATTATTATTTTTGGGAATGTAGCTGTCGTTGGTAGGCAGTCCCGCTTAGCGGGAAAGGTCCCGGGTTCAGTTCTTCCTCATATCAGTCACCCTCTTGTGGGAATGTAGCTCAGTTGGTAGAGCAGCGCCCTTTTAAGGCGAAGGTCCCGGGTTCAAGCCCCGGCATTCCCACCACTTTGGTAAATTCATAATGGCACTCCCTCTTTGGAGTGTTTTTGATATGTACAATCTCTATATTCTCATCTGTGATGAAGGAAAATACTACACCGGTATTACAAATGATTTAGAGAGAAGGCTCATCGAACATAATAATCCAAATGGGAAAAAATCACGTTTTACAAAAAAATATTCAAACTGGAAAGTTGTGCATACAGAAGAATATGAAACTCTCAGTGAAGTAAGAAGCAGGGAAAATGAAATCAAGTCATGGAAGTGAGGAAATAAATTTAGAGAGTTGATAGAGCAGTCCCGCTAAGCGGGAAAGGTACCTCACTTCAAGCCCCGGCATTCCCACCACTTTGATTTCTAAAAATCTCCTTTTAAAAGGAGATTTTTTGTTATTTAAAAAAAGTATGTTATACTGACTGTACTTAAAAAAACTCTATGAAAAAAATATTCTACCACTTCCTCATGATAGTAGTCTTCGTCATCATCTCACTTGCTATCTATCTCGCTTCCCTCGTCAATCTCGTTCGCTACGGTGTGATCGATCGAGGAGATATATTTTGGTTTACTGATGCCACTATGTCCCCCACTGCCTATATTATCGTCGCAGTCATCTGATCTCTTATCGGATACTTTATGGCAAAGAAATGTTGGCAAGTCGTATATGTGGACAAGGTGTACTATTTTGGTGATGCAAAGAAAAAGAAATAGTATTTTTGAAATATGAGAAAAAACCATGAGCCATTTTCTGTAGTGCTCTCTGGATGATGCATGCGATGTGCTTGGTCATGAGGGTTTCTTGTTGCTATGAAAGATCTTGGACTTGAACCGTCGCTCATAATAGCAAAAAGCGGCAATGCGGGAAATGTTGTGTACTTGGCGACAAACCAAGCTGAAAGTATCAAGAGGATTTGGACAAATCATCTCATCGGCAGAAAATTTATCAATTTTTTGAGATTTTGGAAAATAATGGATATTGATTACTTAATTGATGATGTTTTTACAAAAAAAGAACCAATCAATTTTCCTGAGCTCAAAAGTTCAGAAATGAAAGTATTTATTGCTTGTTTTAATGCTACAAAGCATACTATTGATTATTTTTCGAATGATGTCATTGATTTATCTGTACTGAAAGCAACAAAGTCTATGCCCATTGTATATGGAAAATCGACTCTTATCGATGGTAATACCTACGTCGATCGACCATTTTCTCCTTACCAAATGCTCGAAGATCAAAAAGAAAATATAGTAGGAAAAGTGATTCTCATAGATACTCGAGATTCGGGTACATTTATACAAACCGTCTGTCATCTCATCTGAGACAAAACATATATTCAGGAAAATTCATCAGAAAGAGTGTTCGTTATTAAGCCAACTACCATGAGTGCAAATCTCCTGAGTCACTCTGAAAAAGTGATGAAAAAAACATATACTGAATGATACGAATATGCGCTATCTATAAAAGAAGAAATGGAGGAATTTTTAGATAAATAAGCTATTATTTGTCAAACTTATTTTTAAATTTATAATATCATTTTACTTTTAGTATTTTTTCTATAGAATCGCGCTCGAATCTTTTTAAAAAAATACACTATGTCCAAATGAGATGTTATTATCCGATTTGATGAAGTTACCTTTGGGTATATTGCGCCGAAATGGCTCCTCGATGAGGTTAGCTTTTCTGTACGTGAATGATCAAAGATTACGCTCATGGGTCAAAATGGAGCTGGAAAATCCACCATTTTCAAGATGATTACCTGAGAATACAAAGTAAATGAATGACGCATTCTCACGACCAATGGAAAACATATCGCTATCGCCAAACAAGTGATGTCTCACGAAGATAAGCTCCTTTCAGTTGCAGATTATTTTCGCAAATATTCTCGATCCGATGCGCACAATATCGATCGAGATATTAAAGAATCTCTCGAAGCGGTCGATTTTATGCCCGAGATTCCTCCTGGATCAGCGATGACAAAAGAACAAGTATTTGCAAAGTTTCTCGATCGCACGATTGGGAGTTTTTCATGAGGTCAGCAGGCTCGCCTTCTCCTCTCAGGTGCGCTCATCCAAAAACCTGATATTCTCCTTCTCGATGAACCAACCAATAATCTCGATAGTGCAGGAATCTGGAATATGACAGCATTTCTCCAAAGCTACCCATGAACGGTTCTCGTGATTTCACATGATGCAGAATTTTTGAACTCGTTTACTGATGGGATTCTCTATCTCGATGTATTCACACGAAAGGTCGAACAATTCGTCGGAAACTATGATGATGCGGTCGAACAAGTAGAACGCAGTATCGAAGCGCAAAATAGAGCCAACTCTCGTCTCGATAAAGAAATACAGGCCAATAAAGATCAAGCGAACGTCTTTGCTCATAAGTGAGGAAAGCTCCGACTTGTCGCGAAAAAAATGGTCGAAAAAGCGGAAGAACTCGAAGCAAGTAAAGGTGAAGTGAGGCGTGAAGATAAGACGATTCGAGACTTTAAAATCCCAAATCAGGAAGGTATCGGTGGAAAAATCATAGAAATCTCGAGTCTCCAAATCATCAAAAATCATGAACCAGTAGAAAAAGAAGTCACCGTCTCTCTCGGGAAAAATCGCCATCTCCTCCTCTCAGGACCAAATGGTATCGGTAAATCTACCCTACTGGAATCTATCGCGAAGTGAACAGCGAAGGGAGTGAAGCTCGGTGAGAATGTCAAAATCGGATATTATCGTCAGGACTTCTCGACTCTTGATTTCTCACAGAAGGTCTATGATTGCCTCTTTGAAGCCTCTGGACGAACAGCACTCGATAAAGACCTCAGATCATTTGCTTCTGGCTTTCTCATCACGGGAGAACTCATGGCGACTCCTATCGGCGCACTCTCTGAAGGTCAAAAGTGACTCGTCATGTTCGCGAAGCTCGCCCTCGAAAAACCAGGACTCCTCATCCTCGATGAGCCAACAAATCATATTAACTTTCGTCATCTTCCTGTTATCGCCAAAGCCCTCGATGAATATGAAGGAACGATGATCCTCGTATCACATATCGATGAATTCGTATGGCAAGTGAGAATCGATGAGTATTTGGAGTTGGAGTAGATTATTGCTGATTTGGTTCTAGTATAATTCTACTCCCATTCAGTCTTACCAGTAATACCGTCATACCTATAGAGATGGCACGTGGATTGTTATCTTTTTGTGATCATATATAAAATCCTAAAGTTTTTAAAATGTCTTCCGGATTAGTATTGTGAGGAAAAGTCGATAAGTCCAACTTCGAGAACAAACTGATTAGGTTGGTAGGGTCAGTAATATTTCAAGATTCTCAAAAAATATCAGGTAGAGCTATGGTTATATCTTTGAACGTTATTGATGGAGCTACCGCATAGTAGGCGTCAATTCTTTCCTGTATGATCCTTTGCAGGTATTCTAAATCTCCTCCATCACATGCCCATTGATTAGAAAGGGTTACTCAGCGATTGACTATTCATTCTAAGGTGCTGATCGATGCAAACTGTTGTCTCAATTTTTGATCTAAGCTAGGTTCTTCAATTACTAGAGATAGATCAATATTATTATTCATAAAAACGAAGAAATTATAAAGTATGACTGATTATACACAATTCTTTGAATTGTCAAACTTACTTTCCTACAATCTACCACCAAATGCAACTTTTGAAATCAATGTTGCAGCAATTAGGTTTACATCTATAAATTGGTGGTATGATCAAATGAAAAACACAGATTCATGAAGGAGAACTTTATGAGATACGAATACTTCTCGGAG
>JANOWM010000097.1:0-22284 GCA_031417875.1 Candidatus Altimarinota bacterium | reverse complement strand
TAAAGCTGGACCAGGTGATGAGGCGTTTTGATATGAGCATGGAGGTATTATAAGGATATTTCAGTTTGAGTCAAAATATTTGTACTGATATTATAGCAATCAATATACAAGCGGGTAACTTCTGAAATAAAATCTATATGGAAATTAATACATATACAAAATGAGACACTACTAAGAAAATGGTAGATATAGCTCATACTTTATATATATTCATGCTAGCTTCTTTCAGTGGTTTCACAAAAAAGTAGGAAAAATAAACATTTAAAAAGAAGGGCAATCCTAAAAGCATAAAGTTAGAAATAATATATCATGCTCATATATTATTAAAAAGTTCTCTGATAATTCTCGGAAATCATGCGGTATATCTTATTTCTAAACCAAACATACCTCTAACTTCTCAAAAATATAAAATAAATGCCACAAACAGTAGTAATCCTAAATTTAGAAAAAATGTACTCCATACCAGCAAGTATCAAAATCTTTGTAAAAAAGGTTTCACAAGTTATAAGTTAGTTAGTAAATCTACTTCTCCAGTACCGCCTTTATCCTCCTCACCCCGGCACTACTGGATTCTTCTTTGATGATTTTAAATCTTCCCATATCCTTCGAAGTTTCCACATGAGGACCACCACAGAGCTCACGAGAGTAGACGACACCATCAGATCCTACCATAGAGTAGACCTTTACTATGTCAGGATATTTCTCCCAGAATGACCCAGATACGCCTGCTTCTTGTGCCTCTTTTTTATCCATATTCGAGATCGTCACGGTGAGTTCTGCGGATATTCCTGTATTCACGAATTCCTCGACTTGTTTGATTTGTTCGCTCGTCATCTTCTCAGGATGGGTGAAGTCAAAACGAAGTCGCTCGGCCGTGATATTTGATCCTGCTTGGTGAACATGTGTCCCGAGTATCTGACGAAGTCACTCGAGCATGAGGTGGCAAGCTGAGTGAAGTGCGGTGGTCTCTACCCCATCATCAGCCAGTCCTCACTTGAACTTCCCAGCTGCAGCCGTTCGAGAAAGGTCTTGGTGTTTTTCAAAGGCAATTTTAAACTCATTCATGAATATCTTCTCGTCAAATAGTGCTTCATGTTTATCAAATTTCTCCTTAACAAGCTCAAGTGTCATCTCTGGGGGAAATCCATAGGTATCAAATAAATGGAAAATATCTTCTCAAGAAAATACACTTCATCTTTTATTAATCGATTCATTAGCAACTTCAACCCGATTCCAAAAATTCGGATCTTCTGCATTCCCAGATGTCATAGGTCCAACTTGCTTTCAAAAGATTTTAGTAAATTCTTTTAATCAATTTTTAAGAGTTCTACCAAACTTTTCTTCTTCTATACTAAGCTCACTCTGTATCTTCTCAGCATTGTCCTTCACACTATCATAAATATTCGAAAATTGGTCAATATACATACTCGCGATCTCACTTGCGAATGGCTTCTCATATCCCATCTTATACGCTTCACGGATAGCACGGCGGATGAGACGACGGAGAATATATCACTGATCTACATTCTTCGGAGTGACTCCATCCGCGATCATATGTGTCGCTGTACGCAGATGATCTGCGATGATACGTGCTGATCTCTCAACGTAATTCGATTCACCGACAATTTCTTTGATTTTTTGTAAAATAGGAGCAAAACAATCTGTCTCATAGACACTCTTCATACCATTCAGCGTGACAGTACATCTCTCTATACCCATACCAGTATCTACACACTGTGCAGGGAGATCTACAAGAGTATTTGCATCGACACGATTGTACTGCATAAAGACATTGTTCCAGATTTCCATCCAGTTCGCACTATCCGTTCACTTGTTGGATCATGCTGGTGGTTTTCACTCACCCATATAGTAAAATATCTCAGTATCAGGACCACATGGACCAGTCGGACCTGCTGCCCACCAGTTATCTTCTGCGGGGAGTCGAGCTATACGCTCATCACCGAATTCGAGCCCATTCTCATTCCAAACATCTTTCCATATCTCGATAGACTCGGTATCGAAAGGAGCATTTTCATCCCCAGCAAATACTGTCACTGAGATCATCTCTGGATCCAAACCAAGCCACTGTTTACTGGTTAAAAATTCCCAACTCATCGCTATAGATTCATTCTTAAAGTAGTCACCAAGTGACCAGTTTCCGAGCATCTCAAAAAATGTGAGATGCGTATCATCTCAAACGTCATCGATATCTCATGTTCTGACGCATTTTTGTACGTCAGCAAGACGCTTCCCAAGTGGATGTGGTTCCCCGAGAAGGTACGGAACAAGCGGTTGCATACCAGCAGTATTAAAAAGTACTGATGGATCGTTCTCTGGCACAAGTGGCGCAGATGGGATGATAGCGTGATTTTTACTCTTAAAAAAGTCGAGATATTTTGTGCGGATGGTGGATGAGAGGATCATAGAAAAGAGGAATCTAGAAAATAATATGGTAAATTATACAGAAAATATGAAAAAATCCACTTAAAGTGGATAATTCTAGAATCGAATTTTTCTATTTACTTCTTTGGTAGAGATAAAAAGTGGTGCTCACACCGGCGATAATCCCTGAGAATACATACATCAGTGTCTCGAATCCCCATGCATTGATGGCTATACTCGAGAGAAACATCGATACAAAGAGTATAACGCTAAACATGAGTCCCATGGTACTCGCACCATATTCCTTTTTATTTTCATCTCAAAAACACTTCAGAAGATAGGAGTCAGAGAGATTCACACTCGTACCAAAGCATATTCCGAGGATCGTCGCGAGGATCGCAAGATTCGAAAAAGAAGTGGAAAAAATCGGAAGGAGAAACACAGTGAGAGCAAAAAGCATGCTAAAAATATAAAAATAATGCCACCGTCTCCTATTCATACGAATAGAAAGAAAGCTTCAGGCGATCGCACCGACTGCGGAGTAGAGGAGAATCATCGTGGCTTCGGAGTTTTTTTTATCAAAGGCTTCTACGCTGAATTCCACTGATGCCTGAGAAATAATCGTAGAAAGAGCCCAGAAAATCGATGACGTCACGATGACGTGCGCGTGATTTTTGATAACATATTTCATATCAGGAATATAGAGACGCATAGCATCGATCAAGTTTTGCCTTCTTCCAAAAAGATAGCTTCTCCATCCTTTCGTGAGAAGTGATCGGAAAGTGACTCCATCATAATCAAGGGAAAAAGACGCGATGAGAATGATAACGAGATATCCGAGGAGAAGAATATAGCCAGCGTGTCACATCTTTTCATAGATAACACTTCCCAGGATAGATCCTACGATGATACAGGCGACAAACATCATTCATACAATTGCGGTGACTGCTGTCTCAGGAAGTCACGTTTTTTTTATCTCTATCGAGACGATAACACTCTTCATCACATTCCAAAGTCCGTAGAGAAATCCTATGATTGTCACCATAGCGGCAAAAATAAGAGGAGATGTAAAACCAAAGATATATCCATAACTGACAAAGAAAAATGAAAGAAGTGCTATGGCAAAAAGATAGTACTTTTTGAGAAAAGTCTGTGCAAAAGCTCATCCGACGAGAAAAGCAACCGCACTTCCTATACTGAGATATCCTGCGATTTGCTGCAAATCTGGACGAATAGTCTCACTCAAATCCCCCCAAAGAAAAAATTTGATCGTCGCAAAGAAGAGTGCCCAAAAAATAACGAGTGTGAGAAATATGAAAAAAGTTTTATATCGTGACATACGCGTAGTGATTATGAAGTAGTAACCGAGAGTCTGAGATTTGTAAACGCCTTACTCTCTATTGTATAGCTTTCCCCTCAGTATTCAAATAAAAAATCTTCTTCCTTTCATGCTTTCTTGAGCACCATATCTTTCATATCATCGAGGACTATTCACTCTCTTTTGATAATGGCTTCTTTTGCCGTCCAAAGAAGATAAAAGTTTTCCCATGTTTGTCATCATAAAAGTGAGTATTCTCAAAGTGTATGCGTATCCATAAGAGATGTATCACGAATCCTTATTTCTGCTATATCGATCCCGATAGGAATGTCAGAAATAGCATAGGCAATAAAATTTTCTGTATGTGATATCGACCAGTATATATATTCATTACTTCATACTCATACTGGTAGAGGTATTCAATTTATACTTTTCTCAAGTTTTCAATAATATCAAAATTCACTTTCTAAATACTGTAGTAAATGATATCTGGCTTCGATTCCCTCATCCTCTAATTCCCACAAACAAAGCCAAGGAAAGGATTTTTTCGCTTCAGAGAAATTTTCTCTCGATTTTTGGAAATAATTATAATAACGCATTATGGAAGGAAAAATGAGAGTTTTGGCCTTTCTGCTGTTTTTCTAAATTCATCTTCTGTAGATAGGAAGCTCTTGTTTTCAGCATCTATAGCATCGATAAATCAGACAAAATCGAGTTCTTTTGACTGAGTATAATATTCGAGTGCATACTTTTTTACGAGATCGTTTGGTGGATAGGTAATGCTCATACCTATACGAGTAAGAGTAATATGGAGTCATTCATCTTCTTTTGATTCTGGTAGATACGCCTTTGTAACCAATGTGGAACATACATAATTTACATCACTATAAAAGTTAAATGAGTAATCATATGCTTTTCCGACATGACTCAAGGTTTTTTTCACTGCATGTTCTTTTTTTTCATGTGACAGTCTCGGACGCAATGCTCACATATAGTCATTATGCCCTGCGAGTTCTTTGATAGGAATAATCTGAATTCCAGCACCGATTGCCTCGATAATATAGTGCGTATTTCCATCTCATCACTCTGCCATGGTGTGACCGTACTTTTTCGCTATATCGTCTCATGTACCAATATACATAGCCATGTGTTTCCAAAAACCAGGAATATTGAGGTTGGTAGCTCACCAATTCGATCGTGTGAGCAGGATATCTCCAGGCTCCAGATTATGCGTGAAACTATCGAGATTTTCTCTCGTAATGAGTCCATGATTTCTCCTAGAAATCCGTATATGCATCATAACCCGTCCTCCATATTTTGCTATCCATGTGAGAATACGGCTTATTTTAAACCTCATATAATACCATATATTTGCAAAATCATGACTGAGTCGCTTCGCCCTCTCTCACGAGAGAGGTTCTGGCCTTTCGAAAAGAGGATAAAGTGACGAGTTTACTTCATCTCGCAAAGTGAGAAAATACTCACGTGGGTATGATAATACGCTATAAAACCTGATATGATACATATATCTCGCAAGAGTAGAATAATTCTCACGAAAGGTATCATCGAGATATTGGCGGATAAACTCTTCATGTGGTCAAAATGACTTTTGAATTTCACATACCATGTTATGATATGTCGTTACCGTCGCATACTTTACCACAAAGCTATTTTTACTTCCAAAAGTAAGTATCGATCGCCACATGAGAAAGCGGAGAATCTTTCTGAGCTTCAAAAATGGCTTTATAATCTCACACCAAATCCGAGCAATACGTTTTTTATCGTCATCAGTATAAATATTTTTATTCTCAGTAAAAAGAGGATCACTTCTGAGTACTGCCAGATTCCTTGCAAATTCTCGATCTATAGATGTGAGGATGGATGGGTAGTTTTTCATATACTATATCCTCGATTTAAGCTCCTTGTAATCGGTTTTCCCAGTTCAAAGTACTGGAATAGTATCTACTTTTTCCACTCGTGTGATTTTCACGAGATTTGACGCTCCATGAGTATGGATATAATCATTGCACTCATCGACCGTTATATCGAGTGTCGTGAAAAGCACAATGGTGGTATTTCAGCCATCTTCTCTTGCTTCGATAGCAAGAGTGGTTACCTCAGGATTTCCATATTTTTCGAGTAAAATACCCTCGATAAATGGAAGCGATATCATCTCACCGGCAATCTTTATAAATCGTTTGAGTCGTCCCGTGATAAAAAGATATCCATCTTCGTCTGTATAACCAAGATCTCAGGTCTTATACCATTTTTTACCATCAAATTCTTCAAAAGGAGACTCGATTTTTTCATCGAGATATCATGAGAAAATACTTGGTCCAGAAACAAATATCATTCCTTGTTCTCAGGTTTTCATATCACTCGTATTATCGAGGGAGCGAATAGCGTATTCCATTCCTGGAATGAATTTTCACGCACTTCCCTTTTTTTGTTTTCCGAGAGGATTTACCGTCACGATCGGAGAACATTCGGTGATACCATATCACTCGAGGATGACACCGTTCGAACATTTTTCATGAAAGAGTGACACGACATCATCCCCACATTTTTCTGCACCGACAAAGGCGTATTTGAGGCTCTTTACTATATCCACAGAATTATTTGCGAGAATCATACGCAAAAATGTCGGAGTAGCAGATATGATACTCGTACTCGTATGAGTAAGTATCTTTCCTATGGTTCTGGCATCATTTGGGTTTGGAGTATATGCGACTTGGATTGGTGCCACGAGAGGAAATATCGTATTGATCGTGAATCCAAAGCTATGAAATGGTGGAAGAAATCCGAGAAGTGTTTCATGTCTTTTAAATGGCACATGATGGAGCGCTCAGGCTATATTGGTCAGTATATTTTCATGCGTGAGAACTACCGCCTTTGGAAGCGATTCACTTCCTGAAGTAAAGAGCATAACTGCCTCATTTTGAGTTTTTGGAGCGAGAAAAAATATTTTACGAATGAGGGCTTTTATTTTTGTAGATTTTGGGATATCTTTGACGATATCTTCGATAAATACCATCTTTCATTCAAACTTTGCGAGCCATGGAGAGGTAATTTTCTCATAAAATTTACGACTCGTGAGGATCGTATCAAGTCCTGCAAACTCCATACAATGAGCAAATGATTTTTCTCATACGGTCCAGTTCAGCATAACGGGCATTTTATCCGAAAGGTAAGTTCATACGAGAAGTAGTGAGGTCGCGGAAAGTGCTGGAAGCATGACGCCAATTTTTTCTCATGAAAATCTCTTGAGATATTCTCAGATAACATAGGATTTGAGAAGAAATTGATCACGTGTCATCATCCCGGTCATTCCATCATAGATGAATGGTTGTTTTTTTTCTTTTTTGAAATTTTGCTTCATTACTGAAAAAATGGTATCTCACCGAGCATATGCGAATGATACTTCATCCTCTTTTACATTCTCAAATAATACTGGTGGGAGTTTTTCTTCTCACTCAAGCCTTCCGAGTGCCATAGCAGAAAGATCTCATACCGTTTTTATGAGTCATATTGGTGGATTTGAAGCGGTCGAGTACATTGACTGAATTGCCGATTTAAACTCTGCCATATCCAAAGAGTCTGCATGAAGATCGAGTATCAGATTGGAATTCCACGCAATCGATACTTCATTAATTTTCTTGATTTCTGCTACTTTTTTGCATATAGCCTTCAATATCTCTCATGGAATTTCGGATTCAAGGATCCCGCTTGATTCACTCACTTCGGCAACAGATCATACAATCATTTTTGGCTCTTTTCTTCCTCGCGTGTCATCATGATAAAAGTAATGAGGAATAAATCGGCATTCTTCATCTCATCATTCATTGTAATAGTTTTGAAGTTTCTCATTAAATCCATCGAGTCAAAGTGTGTGCCACTTTTTGAGCTCTTCAGTCATATCCACAAACTCGATACTCACATCTCGTTTCGGAACAAAGAAGATTCCATTCGCAATAATATACCACAGAGATTTTCCGAGTACATGAGTAAGTCATGGCATTTTTCATGTGTATCATTTTCCCCATGTGCTTCCCCAAAGTCACTTGGTACGTGTAACAATAATTTTCGTATTGTTAGGAGAAGATCCTACCATTTCATATGCCATTTTCTTCCCGATAATATGCTCAAATGCTTGTACATAGATATGCCCAGATGGGTATACAAGAATATCTTGTTTATTTTTCATGGCATCATTTATTCCTCGAAATGCCTTTCTGACGTCTTCGGTGCTTCCACCCAGGGAAATATCTCCCACAGGAATGGTTCGAAGTGCTCGGATAATAGGACCAATTCATGGTGTATGAAAATATGTCTCAGTCATCACTGGGGAAAGGATTTTTTGTGAAGCGATATTTGATACGAGTATCATCGGATCTACCAGTGCTGGATGATTTGGAAAGACAATAACGGATTGTTTCGTATCGAATACTTCCTTATTCGTAAACGTTACTTTATAACGCAGTGCGAGGATTTTTTGAACAAGAAAAAGAGTGATTTTTAACATGAAAATAAATATAATTTTTATTGAATAGTCGATCCTGATGATTATTTTATAATTTCTGTTCTATCATAATATGGATACTGGTACCCGTACCCCCATCTAAAAGGTGTGGGGATTCCAGGATTTCAAAAAAGAATAACTGCGGGGAACATCAGGTTTTCTCGGAAATTATGACCTTTCTCTGCGACACAAGCGTAGAGATACGCATCGGCAAGAAGTTTTTTATACATCGGTCATCATTGCCAGTATGCCCTATCATGAGTTTCACAACAGTCTCCATAATCACCCTCGACAAAAAGTGTGCACCCATCACTTTTAAATGGATGAATAATTTTATGAGTCACATTGTACCTGGTGAGGAAAACGCTCGTAAAGAGCGTACCAAAGTGGATAATAAAGGCAAATCACGTGAGAATGGCGAGATATTTGAGGATAGAAAGTGTCATAGTATCTATTTATGGATAAACTCAACGTGTCATCATGATTTATTCCAAGATCTTATTTTTCAGAGAACTCTATCAAGTTCTGATTGAGATATATTTTTTTGATTAATTTGTGCAATAATCTTATCAAAATATGGAGTAAACTCTCCCGGATCAAAAGATGCTTTTTGAAGCTTGTTCGTAACATATATAGTAAGTCGTATAACAGTCTCTCGTTTTGAGGTAAATGATGCTCCATCGAGAGATGTGAATTTTACTCCTGATATGCCTTCAAGAGGAATTTTATCTAACTCATTTGAAAGTTCAACATGTAGGGTATGCATATTCGAACGATAAATTTCATTTTCTTTCGGTAAAGTAGCCCCACAGTTTGAACAGTATGGCATTCATTTCATAGTAAGTTCATGGCATTCTCCACAATGAGCATGAATTTCATGAGCACAAAGTGGGCAAAATGGTTTTAACATATCAACCGCATTACCGCAACTGGGACATTTTTTATCCATGACGAATCTTTTGAGTACATTCTGAGAAGAATAGAGTCTCTTTTGGATTCTATAAACAAGATATCCAAAAATGGCGACGATAATAACTGGCCAAAGAAATTGAACTAAATAAAGAAGAGGTGTAAAAACTGATATCCATCCGAGAAGCCATTCGAGAAATGTGTGTGGAATTATCTTCCAAAGAAATAGGAATAGTATTTGTAGCAAAACGAGTCCGTAAGCAAACGTCGCGACTGAGAAAATAATGGTATGGGGACTATTTTCTATTTTTCTTCTCACGTACAAGCGATAAAAAATGATAAATACTGATCCGGAAAATATAAGAGAAAGGATTGCTATTGTCATCTCGTAAGCGAGATAAGTCTTTTTATATGCTCATTCAGCATCTATTTGTTTAGCCTTCAAAGTAGCAACTTCTCATGCATATTGAGCACGAAGATTTTCAATATTTTTTTGTAGAAGTGTTATTTGTGTATCAATACTGACTATCTGATCTCGACTTGTCGTTATGTCCTCTTGTATTTGCTGTCCATTATAGATACCAACTCACTCTTGTGCCATCTTTTCATTCAAGGCTGTATTATAATCCTCTCTACTATTATTTTGACGATATTGCGAATTACTTTTCTCTGATTGGAGACGAGAAAGATTATTCGAATATGATTGTAATTGTTCGTAAGGGCTTCGAAGGGTTTCGTATTCACGAAAAAGATCAAACGTTGGCTTGCTGGAAATAAGGGTGCAGTCATTGTATCATCCATAACTACTATAGTTCGGACTATACCTCTGATAAATATTGTAAGAGGTATTATTTATATCAAACGCATTCAAAACAGCGGTTACACAATTTGGCACTTGAAGTGGTTTGTCAGGAATATCTTTTATGACTAAGATTGTCCACTGAGCGGTCGATATGATGGCAAAAAACATACACACGAGAAGAAAGTATCCCATTTTTGTTGTCTGTTTTTCGGAAAGTTCTTCTCAAGCAGTGTTTTTAGTAAGACTCGGACGACGAAATATAGTCTCTCGAATCCAGGAAATTATATCAAACATAAGAAAAAATTACTGAATATAAAGCGATTGTATAGAATTTAAAAAAAAATCCAATCTTTCGATTGGAAATTCTTAAAAGAGAAAAAAATTACTTAATTTCTACAGTCGCTCCAGCATCAGTAAGTTGAGTCTTGATTTTCTCAGCCTCATCTTTTTTGACACCCTTCTTGATATCACCACCGTTGTCAGCGAGCGCTTTTGCTTCACCGAGTCCGAGACCAGTAATTTCACGAATAACCTTGATAACAGCAATCTTTTGACCACCTGCAGAAGTCATAACGACATCAAACGAAGACTTCTCTTCATCAGCAGCAGCAGGACCAGCACCTCCAGCCATAACTGCTACAGGAGCAGCTGCAGAAACTCCGAATTTCTCCTCCATTGCAGAGACAAGATCAGCGAGTTCTACGATTGTAAGAGCCTCGACGAGTTCGAGGATTTTCTCACCATTTTTAGAAATTTCAGCCATATTATAGAAAAATAAAAAAATAAATATGTTTGGTCGAGATTTTCATCTCGTAACTGTCCCGAAAGAATCGGAACAGCATACGAAAAGACTATACAACTGGAATTTCTTCTGAAGCTGGAGCTTCTGCTGCCACTGGAGCAGCTTCAACTGGAGTTTCAGCTACCACTGGAGCTGGAGCTTCTTCAGGCTTTGGTGATTCTGCCACTGGAGCTGGAGCTTCTGCTTTTGCAGGTGCAGAACCAATAAGATCACCAACTTTTGAGAGCGATTTTGACGTAAGATCTTTTCCTGCAGCATCGAAGAATCGTGCGAGTCCAGAAAGTGGAGACATCATAGATCCGAGGAGTTTTGCGAGGAGAACTTCACGAGAAGGAAGTGTGGCGAGTTTTTTCGTCTCAGCACCGTCCATAAGACGTCCATCCATGTATCCAGCTACAAATACCATCTTTTCTTCTTTTTTCCATTCATTTACATACTTATTCGTCACACCAAGTGGTGCAATCGCATCACCTTTCGCGATAACAAGTGCGACTTGCCCAGGAAGTGTCGAAAGATCAATCTCAGTTTTGAGTATATTTTTAAATGCGATCTTGATAAGTGTTTTTTTGATCGTAAGAAAAATAGCGTTTTGCGCTCGGAGATCCTTTTTCAGAGCCGATACCTCGAGAACTGTGACTTTCTGATTTGACGTAAATGCGACGCTTGTAGCATCTTTGAGGTGTGCCTCAAGAACGGAGAGTTGTTCTGTCTTTTTTGCTTTTGATACAGCCATATAAAATATGAATTATGAGTTATAAATTATGAATGATTCCTTCATAACCTTCTGACGAAAAGCGAAAAAAATCGCGCTGATCGCACGAACAAACACACATATAATATATGGTGCTGTCCATCTCGGTAGGCTATTTTTATCCCGTTAGGGAACCTACTGTCTGCGATAGAAGTGAGCGTATTATAGAGTTTTTTTTTGTTTGTCAAACAAATTTTTTTCTCTATACTTGGCATATACTCACTATGCGCAAATTTATCATCATTTTTCTTTGTTTTTTCCTGATTTCGTCATGAATTTTTATATTTCATACTGCGAGTATTTTACAAAGTCCGAGATTACAGGCATATGGAAGCATCATTCTCAGAGGAAGTAATGGGGAAATTCTGACTCACAAGGGAATGTCCTGATGATATATGCGTTCATATACCGGATCTCTGGAAACCGAGCTCATAAAATCTATTGTTTTTATCGAAGATAAGAGGTTTTATGATCACAAGGGATCTGATGTCTATGGAAAAGTTGGGAGCATTCTCGAAAATATAGAGTCTTGAAAGATTGTTCGTGGTGGTTCTACTATCACGGAACAATATATAAAAAATACTTTCTATCCGTATGCAAAAAGAACAGTGCTACAAAAAATACGAGAGGCTACCCTAGCAAATAGAGTGGAATTTTCACAATCAAAAGAATCGATTCTTCGTCATTATCTCGATTCGCTCTATCTGTGAAATAATACGTATGGAATAGCTGAAATCATCGAAAGCTTTGGATGAGAAAAAAACATCAGTCACGATGATATTCTCGATATTATCACGCTGATTCATACGCCAAGTATCAATGAAAACACTCAGGATGAAAACCTCATATATCGTAAAAATATAGAAAAAAAATTAGGATTTCATTCCGTATCGACTCGACTGTTTGAAAAAAGGAAAAAAAACAGTATTGATCGATTCCCTGGTCTTACGATAAGGATTATACAGGCAGTAAAAGAGTATTGCTCCGGAAATAAAGACGCATTAAATTCTTGGGTAGAAGTAAGCTATAAAGATCCTTGTAAAACCAATGAGATAGATATGAAGCTTTCTCTCGACACCAATCTTATGGAATATGCAGAAAATAGTCTGGAATATATCCTCTCTCCGCTCGAAGAAAAAAATGTAACGAATGGTGCTGTTTTTATATACGATGGGACTCAGAAAAAGATTCTCGCATATATTTCTGGAAGAAAATCCTCGAAAAAATGAGACACAGATATCGATATGATGACACGAAGACGTTCAGTCGGATCTATACTGAAGCCACTTATCTACCTCTCTGCACTGGACAAGTGATATGATGGAAATGAATATATTCTCGATGATACAAGAGTATACCCTACAGGGTATGATGGAAAATCATTTGTTCCAAAGAACTACATAGAAAAATCATATGGACCAGTGAGACTCGCTGAGGCACTCGGAAACTCACTAAATTCTAGTACGGTACGACTCACAGAAGAGCTCGGTGCTGCAAATGTTTATGCATATTTACGAAAAAAGTGACTCGATTTCGATCATGATGTCGGGTATTATGGATATAGTCTTGTGCTCGGGTGACCTGAACTCACACTCGAAAATATAGTACATACCTTTGCATGAGTTTCTATCGAAAATACTCCAGAGAGCATACTTCTACGTGAGATACTCAAAGATGGAGAAAATCGGAGAAAGACATTTGGAATATCTAGCATCCTAGGAACCTCTATTCCACTTCCAGTTAAAACGGGAACCAGTACAGATTTTCGTGATAACTGGGCCATTTCCTACCATCCCCATGCTACTATAGGTATATGGATAGGAAACAGTGATAATTCTCCCATGAACGATGTTTCAGGTATTTCTGGAGCATGACCGCTCTGGCATGATATCGCAGAATATATGATCGCTCGAAAACTTATACCCAATGAAGATACGGCTATGAATGAAGCTCTCTCGACTATTTCCTATTGTTTAGATACCTATTGCCAACAACGAGATATTCGACTCAGTAGAAAAAATCACACCATCGATTCATTTCCACGAGATTCTATCTACTTTGAAAGGGATTTTGTCACACGGATGACCGAAGAAGAAAAGAAAAAATGGAATATTTTAAGTGAATAATAGTTGATTTTTGGTTTATTTTTATACAATAGAACTTCTATGATTATTACACTCAGCTGACATCTAGGAGCATGAAAAAGTACGCTATGAGTCCGCCTTGCTCATTATTATTGATTTGAAAAGTATTCAACTGGAGATTTTATGAGGGAGCTTGCTACTGAAAAATGAATAACTCTCTATGAACTCTGATTACAAGCTGAAAAAGATGGATGAGTTATTGATTCTATTCTTGATGAAAGACAAAAAAAACTCTGAGAAGAAGAGGATAACTTTATTATTGATGGAAGACTCTCATTTCACTTTATTCCAAAGGCTATAAAAATATTCCTTACTATAGAGCCAATAGAAGCTGCGAGAAGAATATTTCTCGATAAAACACGCGCAGGTGTGGAAATACACGAAAGCGCAGAACATGCAGCAGAAAATATCATTCTCAGAAGAAAGAGTGAAGATGAAAGATATATGAAGTATTACTGACTTCATATATATGATATGTCATTTTACGACTTTGTTATCGATACCACCCATAAAGATCCGAATGAAGTTTTTGAAGAAGTAATGAAATATATAGATGCCCTACAAAAATAAGCATACTCTTACTGGAGAACTTGGAAACAATGCTTTTGCCTGGGATGAACGGACTATTTTTTATGGAAAATCGCCGACTCTTAGCATTCCTTCACTCACTGAAGGCGATATAGATGACCTACAAATAGGAGAAGATATTGTTTTTGAAGAGATAGAAAATGGAATTATAAAGTCATGCAAGGGGCTCAAGCATTTTGTGAAAATCATGCGTCACTGAAATGCTCTCACCCCAGGGTGATCTCTCTCCTCGTTTCACTCGGATTCACCTTTCGGCATGAAAGAGCAAAAGGAAATAGTAATTTTGGATAATCATAACCATGCGCTCTACTTTTGGCTCGATGCTATGAGAAGAGGAATTATTTCTCATGGGTGTGAGCTCATCCATATCGATGAGCACTCGGATCTCTGGGCAAATGAACACATGCTTGATCTCGAAAAAGCATTAGCAGATGAGAAATACGCATGGGAATTTACCAACTATTCATGTAATGTTGGGAATTATATACAACCTGCCATTTCTTCATGACTTATCGGAAAAATGATTCGCATAGAAAATGAGTTTCAGATCGATGAATACATGGACTATACTCCTCCAAAAAATAGCATCCTCAATATCGATATCGATATCTTTTCAGATGAACTCGGGCATATCGACGAAGAGAAAAAGGTGAAAATCATACAAAACTTGCTAAAAAAGTGTTCTTTTGCTACCATAGCAACATCACCTTACTTTATCGACCAATGAAAGGCACTTGAGAAACTAGAGAAGATACTCAAATGAATGGATCCAAAGAAGATATAAATTCTTCTCTTTTACTCGTCGAATGAACAGATTTTAACATTCCTATTGATTTTTCTCGAATGATACGTTCCGTTGAGATGAATAGCGAGCTCCAACATTTCCCTCCATTTATTATATTCAAAATAGCAAACGAACTCATCCTTTCTTGAGAGGAGGAGTATATTGATGCCACTCTCCAAGAAATAAAAAATATATTGAGCACCTTAAAAGCAACTGAACTCCCACGACTTACAAGCCTCGCCGAAACTCATAACTTGATAGATAAAAAGATAGCACTCCAGCATGCTATTTTGGTGATTTTTCTTATACGAGCAAGGGAAGCTGGATTTTATGAGCCTGATACGAGTGGTATAAGTGGAATCATATCGAGTAGTATCGGCTTTATGAGTGAGTAGGTATAAAAACAAGATCCCGCTAAGCGGGACAGAAATGACAGGTACACAAACTGAGCAAGATATCTCACTTCGTTCGATATGACAGGAACATTGGAACACAGGAACACTAGATTCCTGCCTACGCAGCAATGATAGGAACAAAGGATGATAATTATAGCATAACAGAAACTAATTTCTTCTTCCTCTTCTCCCCATGCCCTCGTAGATATTTGAGGTGATCATTATCGTGATGATCATGAGGTGGATGCTCTGAATGCTGTCTCGACGTAGATTCTCATTTTGATTCAGAAGCAAAGGCTCAAGAGGCAATAAAAAATGAAAATATGAGTATAAAAATGAATTTTTTCATGTATTTTGATATTTATAAATATATTATATCATATAAAAACAATTAATCAATAACATTTTCTTCTTTTCTTTTCAATACTTTTCATATAATGCACGTGATGAAAAAAGAAGCGCCGAAAATCATCCTCGCCGATAATAAAAAAGCTCGTTTTGACTATGAAATCGTCGATTCTTTTGAGGCTGGTATTGAACTTTTTGGTGAAGAGGTCAGAAGTATCAGGAACGGTTCGGCCAATCTCAAAGGTTCTTACGCTCTCATCCAAGGGAACCATGTCTCTCTCGTAGGAATGCATATCGGAGAATGGAAATGAGCGATGAGAAAGATCGAACCAAAAAGAGAACGTTCCCTTCTCATAAAGAAAGATCAGATTTTTTCACTCTCTCAAAAGATAAAAACTATGGGAGCCACTCTCGTGCCACTGGAAGTTTATACCAAATGAAACCTGATAAAACTCCACCTTGGACTAGTACGAGGAAGAAAAAAATGGGAGAAAAAACAAGTGATGAAAGAACGCGATCTCGAAAGGGAAATAAAACAACTCTACTAAACTATGATCAATGAACGATTCAAAACATACTTTGAAACCACTTTTTTCAATTGAAGAAAAGAGGAATTTCAGAGTTTTATCGATGCCATCGAAAAGCCAATACCACGATCTATCCGTATAAAACCAGGGAAAGAGGAAGTTGTCAAAAAACGTCTAGAAAAAGATGGATGGATACTGAATGCAACACCTCTTGCAAGAGTCTATACCCTCGACCGTAAGGCAGATTTTTCACCACTCGAAAGACGTATCTGATTCTCACTCGATCATCTTATCGGAAATTTTTATATCCAGGAACTCGCCGCAGCTCATCCAGTCGATATCCTCGCAGATTCCCACATCCAATCTAGTGAATTTTTGATACTCGATATGGCATCAAGTCCTGGAGGTAAAACAACACAACTTGCAGAATATTTCCCAAATTCATTTATCATCGCGAATGAACCAACTCGTGAGAGAATTCCGCAACTTTTACAAAACCTTGATCGCATGGGAAGTGCGAATATATGAGTCACTCTCTATCCTGGTCAATACTGGAAGACGTTTCCTGAGACTTTTGATCGTATACTTCTCGATGCTCCATGTAGCGGTGAATGAACTCTCTACAAGTGAACCGATGCAACCAAACATTGGCATATAAAAAATATTAAAAACATAGCATCGCTTCAAGAAAAACTCTTTGATGCCGGACTTCATGCACTCAAAGTCTGAGGAGAGATGATTTACTCGACCTGTTCCCTGAATCTCCTCGAGGACGAGTGAGTTCTTGTTTCGATGCAAAAAAAATACCATTGAATCTTTGAAGTTCTCTATGAGAAGAAATTCTGGCCACATACCGACAAAACTGGAGGATTTTTTGTCGTAAAACTCAAAAAAACTGCTTCTATAGAAAGAAAAGAAATTCCTCATGAACGTCATGCGAACGAAGAAATAAAAAGATGACCAAGTGAAATCGAGGGCTGGACTCTTCAAAAAGGGGTATCGCTCTATGAACATGCTGGAAAAATTCTAGCAACAACCTGAGTTCATCTCGTAGAAGATCTTCGAAAAGACGTGTATTTTATGCGTTTTTGAGAGTATATAAGCACCCGGGAGAAAAAGGAATTTACCTTCCGATATAATGCTTTCAAATACCTTTCTTCCCCGCTTGTGGGTGAAAGAAAAATAGAAAGCGAGAGTGAACTGGATCTTTACCTTCGGTGAGGTAATCTCCCATGAACAAACACCGACATGTATACAAAAATAGTCTTTGATGATGAGACTATTTCTCTCGAGAAATCTCAGTGAGATAATTCCCTTTCAAATAGCTTTCCTACGGACTGGAGAAGGATATAATTACTTCATCAAGCTCTCGATTTTGCTTCGGAATGTTTGGTAAGGATATGCTCACTCGACCGTCGTGTATTTTCCTGTTTTTACATTCAGAATAAGTGTTCCTGGAGTTCCTCCGAGCTCAAATCCTTGAGCTTCTTTTGTTTCTTTCTCGAAAGTGGCGAGCATTTCTTTCGAGTCCAGACATGTTTGCCATTTTTTCATATCCAGAGAAAGTTCTTTTGCAATATCTGAAAGCTTAGTAACGTCATAGACTCATGAAATATTGGTTGATCCGTCCATAATAGCCTGATAAAATGCTATATAGTTAGCATCATTTCAAACTTTTTTAGCACAAAGGACGGCAAGAGCCTTGGCTTCGGTTCCTGGATGATTCACTCCACGATTATTTTTAAATGCGAATGCTACTTTATCACCGTATTCTGCAAGAAGCGTTGATCCAAGTTTTGTATCATGATATTGTCTCATGCAAAATGGGCATTCCATGTCAGAATATTCAATGACGAAAATATCTGCAGACTTGTTTCCTTCGATAGACAGAGAACTGATTATTTGATCTACTGCTCAGGAAGAAAGCGTCTTGAGTGCTTCATTTTTTGGAGTATTTATATCTTCACTTGCATCTGTCGATCCAGAATTATTCTTTGAAAAAGATGCTACATATTGCCTCATGGCAACAATATTCGAAGGATTCTGCGGATCTTGCATGGAGAGCTGTTGTGCTTTTGTTAAAAGTTCATAATTAGCTCTTCCTCATGCTTTTTCATATTCAAATTCTTCAAGTGTTTGCCTAATGCCAAACGAATCTCATCCTGGAAGAGATACTGAATTCCCTGTCAACAGGTAAAGTCAAAATGCATTGAGAACGATGACGACAAAAAGAAGAATGTTCGTGAGAGAAAAATCTCGAGATATTTCCTCGACAATAGGAAGAGTTTCTGTTGGTTTTTTAGAATTCATAAGAAAAAGTAATAAATACTGCCTTTAGAATAGAGAATTTCATCCTGAAAGCAAAAAAATAAAAAAATATTCATTGACAAGCCGCCCTCTCTGATTTTATTTAGTTTTCCACTCGTAATAAGCACGAATTCCTACCATCGCGGCATTATCCATAGAGTAGAGATTTTTTACAGGAGTGAGAAAAGGGACGCCTTCCTTCCCTGCCATTACTTGAATTTTCTCTTTGAGCCTCACATTAGCACTGACCCCACCCGCGAGAAGCATCATTTGTGCTCAAGTTTGAGAATATGCTCTCAGTAGTTTTTTTGAGAGAATATCTGCCACAACCTCTTCAAGTTCATAAGAGATTTCCTGTATGTCTCAGGGGGTAAGTAGTCCTCTTTTATCTACTTCCCTTTTTACCGCCGTTTTGAGTCCTGAAAATGAAAAATCAAGAGAATCCCGCTCGAGCATAACTTCTGGGAAGAGTCATGTACGTGAGTTTCACGCTTTTCTATATTCTCAGGCAAGTTGTGCGATTTTTGCTCATCCAGGAAAGCCAAGTCACATCATTTTCCCTACTTTATCAAAACACTCACCTGCAGCGTCATCTCGAGTTTGTCCGATCATCTCGAGGTCAAACATACTTTTCCAGAGATATATTTCTGTATGCCCTCAAGAAACCGTCAAAATGACCGATGGGAAGACAATATCTTTCTCTTTTCGTCCGAGATAATTTGCAAATATATGTGCTTCGATGTGATCAACCATAATAAGTGGCTTTCCGAGAGAAAGTGAAAGCGTACGTGCGACGGTGAGTCCTGTAAGAAGCGATGGCAGAAGTCATGGCTTCTCGGTGCAAGCAATTATGTCAATATCGTTCAAAGTGATTTTAGCCTGGGCAAGAACATCCTCGATACATGGGAATATCGCATTCGCATGACTCCTGGCAGCCACTTCTGGTACCACTCCTCACGTGATATCATGTTCGAGCTGCGTTCGCGTCGAGAGCGCGATGCATTCATCATCGCGCATAATAGCAACGGAAGTATCATCACAGGATGTTTCGAAGGCGAGGAGGTACATAAAAATTTATAAATAATGAACTATCCCATGATCCCGGAGTGTCTCTAATTGTGCCCTTGTACAGATATTTTCTATCTCTTCGAGAGATATATTCTTTATCTCATCCACTGTTCCTGCGAGCTTCAAAAGTTTTTTTCGTGTCACTGGACCAAAACCAGGAAGTTCTTCGAGAATATTCTTTTTCATACTTTTCATACGAGCGGATT
Organism: Candidatus Altimarinota bacterium; assembly: GCA_031417875.1. Classification (GTDB taxonomy): domain Bacteria; phylum Patescibacteriota; class Gracilibacteria; order BD1-5; family UBA2023; genus JABFSX01. The sequence goes on along the minus strand of JANOWM010000097.1, from coordinate 2,434 downwards.
TGTTGGCCGTGATGGAGAATCTATGAGCCTCATCTCGTGCTTTTTGAAGGACCATGAGTTCGGGAGTTCACTTTTCAAAGAGGATAGGGTTTTTATCTCCTGGAAGAAATATTTCTTCTTCTCTTTTAGCGATGGAACATATTTGCACTCTCTGTCATTCCTGCGTATACAGGAATCTTATGTCTCAGGATTGGAGATGTTCTAGATTCCGGGTCAAGCCCGGAATGACAGGGAGGGGTAATTCATTCTCATGCTTCCATTTTCCTTCTTTTATGCCACTCATCGCACTCGAAAGTTGTCATTTTCCGCCATCGATGATGATGAGATGAGGAAAGTTATTCAGCTCACATCATTCTAGTGTGCGCCGCATCATAACTTCTCGGTGTGAAGCAAAGTCATCGATCATCCCATCTTCGAGGGTTTTTATTTTATATTTTTTATATCTGCTCGGGTCTGGTTTTCCATTCACGATAACAACTCGTGAAGCATATGTAAAGTGACCATCAGTATGAGATATATCATAACACTCAAATACTATTTCTCACTTTTTCGGATATTCGTATCCGAGCCTGTCGAGGACATGCGTCATGTTTTCACGCGTGAGAGTTTTATTCTCAAGAGTTGCAAGCTCACGTTTATAGGCATATTCTCGCAGTTGTGTGAGAGTAAAATCGATAATATCATTTTTTGGTCAAATTTTCGGATACTCAAGTACAATTTTAGTATTTCTGAGATAATCCAAAAATGCTTCGTCCTGTATTTCCTCTCTTAAAAGAAGAACATCTGGCACGTCTTCTCCATCCAGGTATTGCCTCATGAGAAACTGGACGATAACGTCTTCTCATTCTCCATGAGTGATTTCATGACGAAAAACTCCTATGATTTGACTCGATCTTACCTGAGTAAGTGCTATATATGTTTTATCATACTTTTCATACTTTATGCATATATCGATATTTCCATCGATGATGTCTCGTACTGTTTGTTTCTGATGAAGTCATTCCAGTGCATTTATAGTTTCTTTTATCTTCTGCGCTTCCTCAAATTCAAAAATCCGAGCCTTTTCTCGCATTTGCGAATTGAGTTGGTCAAATATACCGGCACTCCCCCCCTTGAGAAAGGAACGAACATTTTCAATATTTTTACCATGCGTCTCTACTGTTTTTCGCTCAAGAAGACAGGGAGCTGGGCAAAGTCAGATATAGTAGTCCATACATGGAACTGTCTTGCCAGCTTTATCACTTATCACGATCTTCCCTTCTTTTTGAGCAAATTTCATTCGACAATTTCGAATCTTAAATATCTTTCGAAGGGAACGAACAGAGTGCTCTACCGCACTCACGTACGGACCAAAATATTCTCCTCCATCGCGTATCTTCTGTCGAGTTTTGATCAGTTCAGGAATAGGAGAATTCGTGATTTTCAGATAGGCGAGATTTTTATCATCCTTCATGAGGATATTGTATTTTGGCGTAAGGTGTTTTATAAGATTCGTCTCGAGAACCAATGCTTCGACTTCTGTCTGACATGTCAGGATCTCGATATCCATTATCTTCCCTACCATTTGCCTTTTCGCAAGGGAAAGTTCCGCATCTGTCATAAAATATGAACTGACTCGATTTTTGAGACTTTTTGCCTTTCAAACGTACATAACTTTTCCTCCGGAATCTTTCATTTGGTAAACTCATGGAGACCTCGGAAGACTCAGGAGTATTTTTTCTATGTTCTCTCTATTTTTACCCATAGAAAAAGTGTAGTGAAAAGGCGAGAAAACGCAAATTTTGACTTTCTTATATTATTATTTGACATAATTATTATTTGTGTACCATGTCCATATGGATAATAGCATCATAATACCTATTGGGGATTCAGCAGATAGAAACTGCGACGTAAACCCTTCCACAAAATGAAAGAGGTGTTCCTCGTGACTAATACAAGTCTTTTCGCACTTTGTAAATGGTGCATTTTTCATTGTTTGTAAAGTCATCGATTCTACCGCATCAGCCGTTATATCACTTATTCCTGATGAAAAAAGAGATACTCACACACTTATCGAGAATTATGCACTCACTACATACCTACTTCTTGATAATGAAAGGGTAAACCCAAGAAACCAGGAAGGTCATGAAATCACTAAAGTTCAATTTTATGCATGGACCATGGTCCATGCCACATGATCAAAAACTGGAAGTATCCTCAAAAAAAGTCATAATCCGGAACTCCTCAAAAGATACATGGAAAATGTAACTAACTATTTCCCTCATAATGCGGAGAAAACTCAATGAAGACTGACTCCTCAGGCTCGTTTTCATACACTCATAAAAAAGAATCACAATTCTATATCACAGGAAGAAAAGACTTGGTGCCTCAATTTTGGTTTTTCACTTATTCATATTAAGGAAATTGGGGGATATCTTCCAAAGTATAGAGCCAA